>JBCLEL010000179.1:0-5196 GCA_038913435.1 Chloroflexota bacterium | reverse complement strand
GTCAAACGACTCCCGCGGGTCTGCGCCGGCTAATAACTATATGTTAATATCGTACCGGCGGGCGCAATCTGAGTCCTCATCGGGACTGACGGTGAGGACTTCGGAGTCCTAAGATGAGTGACTCAATAGGGACTGTGCAACGGATAGCCTGGAATGATCTACCGCAGCGACAGGTCTCATTGCGGCCAGGCGAGTTGGCCCTAGGGCCAACCCTGACCTGCGGACAGGCGTTCCGCTGGAGCCGGCGGGTGGATGGCGCATGGCAAGGAGTCTTCGCCGATGCTGCCTGGCTGCTGTGGCAAGAGCCGGAACGACTCAACTTCAAGTGTTGCCCCGACCGCCCAACCGACCTGCTAGCCAGCTACCTGCGGCTGGACTTCGATCTGTCCGCCTGGGCGGAAACGATGGCCGGCCGGGAGCCGCGCCTCGATCTTGCCTTGAAGACCTATCGGGGACTCCGCCTTTTGAAGCAGAACCCGGTCGAGGTCGCGCTCACCTTCTGCGTGGCGGCCGGCAATAGCTATCCGGTCATCGTCGAGTCGGTTGACCTGATGTGCCGAAAATACGGTGAACCGATAGCGATCATTGACGGCGGGCCGGTCCACGATTTCCCGACGCTGGACGCGCTGGCCGGCGCCGACGAGGGAACGCTGGCGATGGATTGCCGGCTGGACTACCGCGCCGCCAACCTGATACGGCTTGCCCGGCGCCTGAAGGAACAGCCGGTGGCGCTATCCGACGCGCTGGTTGGCCAGGACTATCGGCAGGTAAAAGCGGATTTGACGGAGTTGCCATCGGTTGGGTTGACGACTGCCGATTGGATCTCCCTTTTCGGACTGGGCTATGACCAGGCAGTGCCGATTGATGTCCACCTATGGAACCTGGCCCGCCAGATGTATCCTGACCACGTAACCACTAAGACACTAACGCCGAAGACCTACGAAAAGATCGCAATGCTCTTCCAAGAGACGTTCGGTGAGACGGCCGGCTGGGCGCAAGAGTACCTTTACTATGGCGCGCGCCGAGGCCTCTTCCGCCAGCGTCGGTAACCGCCGTCGTCGTGTTAAAATCAGCCAATCACGTCCCGCGCCAATAATCCTCTGGGAGTTGCTATTTGTTCGACGACCGCGACGACACTAACTTGTGGCTGGCCCGTGCCCTGTTTGATGTGGGCGCTGTCAGCTTTGGCGATTTCAACCTCAGCGAGTCAACCAAGAACTCGCCCGTTTACGTCAATCCACGCATGCTCATCTCGGAGCCGGCCGTCGTCCAGCGCATCGCCCGGCTGATCGAGCGCGAGGTCAAGGCGGCCCAGTCGCGCCGGCGGCCTCGCGTCTCTCCATTTAGCCTGGTGACCGGCGTGCCGTTCGGCGGGCTACACCTGGCGACAGCCTTTTCCCTGTTGACCGAGGTGCCGATGGTTTACGTTCGCACGGATGGGAGCGGCGGCAAGGGACACGCCGTCGAAGGCCGCTTCGAGCCAGGCCAGGTAGTCCTGGTCATTGACGACCTGATAAGCCAGGGCGGAAGCATCTTGCGAACGGCGGCCATGCTGGAGGAGTTTGGCATGGTGGTGCGCGACGCGGTGGTGCTGGTGGACCGCTCGGAAGACGCAGCGGAGCGGCTGCGCGAGCGCGGCTATAACCTGATCGCCATTTTACGGTTGAAGACGATGCTGACCTATTACTATGAGACTGGCTTGATTGACAGCGTCTGGTACGACCGTTCGATGCAGTACCTGGAAGGTCAGCAGGGCGGACGGTCAACGCCTTAGAAATTGTCTTTGAACCGCAGAGACGCGGAGACGCAGAGGATCAAATCTTATATCTCCGCGCCTCTGCGTCCCTGCGGTGAGTTTTAGGATAATCGCCAAGTCACTAGCTCCAGGAGCTTGTCGTGCCAAACACGGTCCGGCTCAGTGCCGATAATGTCATCTACTCATTCTCGCCTCATCACCATCCGGCCATCGAGATTGAATCTGGCGACACTCTGGTGGTAGAGACCCGCGATGCCTACGACCGGCAGTTCGACGACAACCTAGACCTCGAACGTTACCTCCGTGAACGCCGGTCGCGTCCCACTAATCCTGCGACCGGGCCAATCTATGTCTGCAACCTGTCGCCGGGCGACGGGTTGGACGTGCTGATCGAGCGGATTGACCTGGGACCGCGCGGGTTCGTCGCCGCGGTGCCAGGAATTGGCGTTCTAGGCGAAACCGACATCAAGCCGAGAGTCTCCGCGTTTGAGGTTCGCGGCGATGGGCTGTGGTACGAAGGGAAGGTACGACTACCCCTGCGACCAATGGTTGGCGTGATCGGCGTTGCGCCGGCCGATAAAGAGATTCCGTGCCTTCAGCTTGGCTATCACGGCGGCAATCTCGACTTCAACGATATTACCGCCGGCACAACGGTACACTTTCCGGTCGCAGTCGCCGGCGGCCTGCTGGCCATCGGCGACGTTCACGCCAGCATGGGGTTCTGCGAGGTCCACTCCGGCGTGAACATCGGCGCCACCGTCCAACTACGGGTCGGCAGAGCGCCGGCGGCGGGCTGGGAACGACCCTGGTTCGAGACGGCGACCGAGGTGATGACGATTGGGGTTGAAGAGAAGATCGAGGATGCGATCCGCCAAGCGACGTTGAGGATGGTGTCGTTGCTGCAACGCCTTCTAGCAATAAGCTATACCGAAGCGATCATGCTGGCCGGCGCCTCGGCCGACATTCGTCTCGGCCAGGCCGCCAAGTTCGGCGTCAAAGTCTCGGCGTATGCGGCGTTTCCTAAGTCGGCGCTTGGCCACACGCCATAAAAAGCGGCCGAATACCGGTGGAATATTGTAATGTCAATCGCCCTGGGACCGCTAATAATGAACGGAGTAGAGACCGCATGGGACTAGATGACCTAAGAGCCAAGATTGCGGAGCTTTGGTCGAAGCGTTATGTTCCTGCGCACGATCTCAAGCATACCCTTCGTGTTGCATCGCTTGCTCGGTATATTGCACAAGAAGAAGGTTACGATCCGGACGAAGCGGAAGCCGCAGGTCTGCTCCACGATATGGGGCGATTAGAGCAAGACGAGGAGGAGGGACACGATCAAGCGGGAGTGGCACGTTCAGATCATTTGTTGAAGGAACATGCCGAGTTCTTAGAGGATGCTAGAGAGCGAATTCTCTCCGCTATCCGTGAACATAGCCGCAAATACACTACCGATAAGCTCGCTAACATTCTCCAGGACGCCGACAAACTTGACGGTCTGGGGGCAGTAGGGCTTATGCGCGCTTACGTTTCCAAAAGTCATCTTGTCGATTATCCGGAAGGGGTGATCGCTGAACAGGGGTCGCGTTTCCCGCAGAATATCAGCGAGCAGATCGCATTTCAGGTGGGATGGTACGACATGCTGTACACGAGAACGGCAAGAGACATGGCTAAGCGTCGTCACCAGTTCATGCGGGACTTCATGTCGGAATTGAAGAGAGACATCGAGGAAGCCACTGACCACGTTCGATCCGAGTGATGATTAGTCTAAATATGAATCTTGCGTGCTTCACAAATCACAAAACTTGTCACCGGCTGAGACCCAAACGACTCGCCACCAGCACCCGCAGCCGGCGCGCCTCCTCCAGGCCGGCCAGGCTGGTCAGCCCGTAGAACGACCCGCCGCCGACGGCCAACGTCACCGCCAGTCTCAGCAGTTGACCCAGGACACCTTCGGTCGCCAACGGTTGCGTCACCGCCAAAGTCCCCCAGGTCAAGGCCGCCATTGCGAATGAACACAAGAATACCAGAGCAGTTCGTTTGAACAACTTGTCCCAAGCAAGATCGGCGCTCTCAGCTTGCCCTTGCGCCATAGCCAGCAGCAAGGCCGCCTCTACTAGCGCTGCGACCGAGGTCGCCCCGGCCAGGCCGGCCAATCCAAGCGAGCTGACCAGAGCCAGCGCCAGGCCGGCGTTTACCAGTAGGGCTACAAAGGCTGCCCGGAGCGGCCGGGCGGTGTCCTGTCGCGCGTAGAAAAGCCGAGCTAGTATCTCGGTTGCGCCCATGCCAAGCAGCCCGACGGCATAGACCCGGAGGGCAAGCGAAGTGGCGACCGTTGAGGCGATGTCGAAGGCGCCGCGCTGGAACAGCAGGGTTATCAGCGGTTCGGCGACGACGATCATGCCAAACGCTGACGGTATCATCATGTAGAGGATAAAGCCGAGTACGTCGCCGGCCGTTCGGTCGAGGGTGGCGTTGTCGCCACTTGCCGCAACGTCGGCCAACATTGGAAAGGCGGCGGTCGAGACCGCCATCGCAAAGATGCCCAGCGGCATCATCGTCAACAGCCAGGCGTAGTTGAGGGCGGAAACGGCGCCGGGCAACGGGGACGCCAGGACCAAGATGACGACGAAGTTGAGCTGAGTGATGCTCAGGCCAACCGCCCGCGGCCCCAACAGCCTCAACATCCTGACCACGCCCGGATGGCGCAGGCCGGCGGTCATGTCAACCTTTGCGCCGAGGCTGGATAGCCCTGGTATCTGCACGACCAGGAAGAGGAACGAACCGAGGACCGCGCCCCAGGCCAAGCCGTAGATGTCGAACCACCTTGCCAGAACCAGCGCGCCAAAGATCAGGCCGAGGTTGTAGGCGGTGGGCGACAGCGCCGCCGCTGCAAAGCGCCGGTGGCTATTTAACGCGCTGGTGGCGAAACATCCTATTGTGAAAAACAGCGGCGAAACGATCAGGATACGGGCCAATTGCGAGGAAAGCTGGCTCACCGCCGGCTCAAAGCCCGGCGCCAACAACGCTATCAGATATGGCGCGATGATCCAGATGACGATCAGGATTGGGACCAGCGCAGCAAAGGCCAGGTTGAAGACCGCCGACAGGAGCCGGCTGGCCCCTTGACGGTCGCCGGCGACCAGGTAGGCGGTGTAAACCGGGATAAAGGCGGCGGCGACAGCGCCGCCGGCCGCGATCTGAAAGACGAGATCGGGGATGCGGATCGCCGCCAGGTAAGCGTCCAACTCGCGCCCAGTGCCAAACTGGTAGCCGATCGCCATATCGCGTAGGAGGCCGGTCAGCCGGCTGCCGACGAACGACAGAACTAAGATGAACGCCGCGCCGGCGATGCCTGTACCTCTGACACTAGCTGACGGTTCGGTCATGTCGGTAGGAACAGATTAACCACGAAGGCACAAAGACACAAAGAGACTGTGAGCACG
>JBCLEL010000178.1:0-5228 GCA_038913435.1 Chloroflexota bacterium | reverse complement strand
TATCCGACATTTGAAACTCCTTACTTTTCCCCTTGATGGCGTGATTAGAAGATTATACGCTAAGACACTACGACGACCGCTACATAATTTGTCAGGCATCCCCCCTTTTCGTATGAGTTTCGCTGAGTTGGCCTCTAGCGAGCCAGTCCTGGTGGCGACGGGATTCGGTCTTGACTTTCGGGAGTAGGGTCCCAGAGCGGGAGGCCACCATCAATCCTGAAGGTTGTGCCCGTCACGAACGAGGATTCATCGCAGGCCAGGAATAGAATAGCGTATGCCAACTCACGAGGGTCGGCCCGGCGTCGCATAAAGTTCGTAACCGGCTCAGCCCGCATCTCCGCCTGGGCCTGCTCGTATGCCATACCCCTATTCCGCGCCCGATTGCGGATGTGGAACCTGGTCAGTGTCGGCCCCGGGCAGATGGCGTTCACCCGGATGTTCTGAGCGGCGTGATCGCAGGCCATATCCTGGCTTAACGCCAGCACCGCCGCCTTGGTAGCGTCGTACGGCGTCCATCCCGGCCTTGGTATCCAGGCATTGCTGGACGAAATGTTGACGATGCTTCCACCACCGTTCCGTGCCATTTCAGGAATGGCATGCTTGGAACAGTAGACGACCGCCATCAGGTTGACGCCGATGCAATAGTCCCAAGATTCCTGGGGGATCTCGACGATTGTACCTTGCGGGGTGCGTACGCCGGCAACGTTGGCTAGCACGTCTAATCGGCCAAAGCGGGCCAGCGTCTCGCGCACCACCCGCGCCGCTTCGGGCTCTTTCGCCAGGTCGGCCGCTAACGCCAGCATGCGTTCGCCGGTGGGATCAATACCCCGACCTGCCGCATAAACGTCGTCGGCATTGTTGTCAACAATAGCCACCTGCGCCCCCTCTTCCCAAAAGAGTTGGGCGGTCGCCTCGCCGATACCTCCTCCGCCCCCGGTTATCAGCGCTACCTTTCCTGCCAGTCTTGCACCCACCTGTCTTTTCCGCCTTATCTATTCGTTAATCTAGGAATTTTACTTGGCCGGCTGGGCCTCGACCCATAGCCGCCGGACGTTGGTGACCGCTTCGCGTAGCGCTTCACCGGGATCTCCGAGCAGTTCGCAGGCGATGCCCAAATAGCCGTCGTAGCCAACCGCCTTCAGCGCGCCAAAGGCACCTTTTATATCTAGATGGCCACGTCCTGGTTGCCAGCGGTTGCTGTCGGTGACGTGCACGTAACCGATGTGGCCGTCAGCGGCGATAATGCTCTGCGCGATGTCCGACTCCTCGATGAGCATATGGAAGAAGTCTGCCAAGACCTTAACTGCCGGGCTTGCCACCGCCTTACAGACTTCTACCGCGTGCTCAAGGCGGTTGAAGTAATAAGTCTCGTAGCGGTTGATTGGTTCTACCAGCAGGAACACCCCAACCCGCTCCGCGTGCGAAGCTAACTCTTTGATTTCAGGAATCAATAGCTCAGTCTGCCGCTTAATTGCCTCAACCTCGGCGGGCATGCCCTTGAAAGAATTGCCGGCGGCTCCTGGTGGCGTCAGTCCGAGGTAGCCGTTTAGCTTGCCAGCCGGCGGTTGGGCGAAGATGGGATGAACCAGCGCCCCATACGCCCCTAAAGCCTTAGTTAGATCGAGAAGCTCGTGATTGCGGGCCATCCGTTGTTTTCTGGCCTGCTCATCCGCGTTCAAAACGCTGTGCATCAGGTCTAGCGTGCCGACTTGGACCGGTCGGTTGTGAAACAGCTTCACCAACTCAGCCGGCGGCTCCCCTAACGCCGGGCCGCTTAGGTCAATATGGTCGTAACCACACGATTCGAGGAAGGCCAGTTTATCGGATAAAGTGTTTCCGGGCACTACGTTCCAGCGTATTGACAGCTTCATCAGCAAGCTCCTTGCCACCTATTGTCGGACACCCCTGCGAAATGACAAACAGCCGGTTGCTTTACAATATCGGCATCCACCTGGCGCTGCGTTGGGGCCGCTTTTTACCAAGCAAGCGATTCAGTTGTTTAAAGTGGCAAGAAAATATCAGGGAGGGATCGAATTGTCAATCAGGAAAGTTGGATTAGTCGGCTGCGGGGCGATGGGCAGCCGCATGGCCGCGAATTTGCTCAAAGCTGGCTTCGATCTGACCGCCTTCGATCTTGACCGGGAAGCCGTGATGCCTCTGGTCAATCAAGGCGCCAAGGCCGCCGGCTCGCCGGCCGGAGCCGCTGCCGATGCCGACGCCGTTATATTGATGTTGCACAATCCGGTCGTCGAGACCGTGATGAACGGCGACAACGGCGTGATGTCCGGCATTAAACCAGGCGCGATTCTGATTGACAGCGGCAACAGCGACCCCCGCTTGGCTTTTGGCCGCTTCGAGCAGTGCAAAAACAAGGGCGTCCACTTCCTTGATGTTGGCGTGAGCGGTGGTCCAGCCGGTGCTCAGGATGCGACTTTGGCGGTACTGGTGGGGGGTGAACAGGAAGCCTTCGAGCAGGCAAGGCCAGTCTTTGCGGCCATAGGCAGCAACATCTTTTATATGGGTGGCCCTGGCGCCGGACACCTGAGCAAGTTGATAAGCATTATTATTGGTCAAGGCACGCTGGCGTTGATCGGCGAAGCCCTCTCACTAGCCGAAAAGAAGGGCCTAGAGATGCCAACCTTGGTTAAGGCGCTGGCAACTACCAACGCCCGCAGCGCCTTTCTGGACAACGCCGTTAAGGTCTATCACGAAGAATTTCCCGCAGACTGGAAGCCGAAGATGCGAAAGATTTATCAAGCCCGCGCCGGCAGCGAGTTTGAACCCTGGGCGCTGGCGATAGCTGATGAGATCGGTCAACCATTACCAATGGTCGGGCTGGCGAATGAGTTGAGCAAGTTGTACCGAACTGATAGCGACCACCCGATTGCCGAGATGATTGATAAGATTTTCTACCGGGTAGTGGCGATGCCTTGAGGATTCGGATACTCAGTAAGATGTGACCGGGCGTAGGCAGGTGACAGACAAACAGAACTTGAGCGATTGTAGAAGGGGAGAGGAGAGCGATGAGAATTGCGGTTATCGGCGCCGGCGCAATGGGAGGCGTGTTCGGTGCGCTACTGAGCCAGGGAGGGAACGAAGTCTGGCTAGTGGACGTGTGGCGGGAGCACGTAGAAACCATCCGGCGGGATGGGCTTTGGGTCCAGCAGGGCGACGGCGGAAAATCAGTTCGGATAAACGCCACCACCCTGCCGGAAGAGGTCGGCAAGGTGAAGCTGGCCCTAATCTTCGTCAAGTCTTACCACACTGAGACGGCGGCCAGGACAGCGCAGCAACTGATCGAGGACGATGGTTACGCCTTGACCCTGCAAAATGGCGTCGGCAACGCCGAGAAGATCGGCGAGGTGGTAGGGCTACAACGTGTGGTGGCCGGCGTGACGCTGCATGGGGCGACCCTGTTGGGGCCGGGACGAGTGTCTCACAGCATGGGTGGGCCTACCCACATTGGGTGGCTAGATGGGCAGGCGACCGCCGAACTACATGAGTTGGCAGACACGTTTTCACAAGCGGGTATCCATGCCGATGTTACTGAAAACGTCGTCGGGATGGTGTGGAGCAAGCTGATCGTCAACGTTGGGATGAACGCTATCGCCGCGATCTGCCGGCTCCGCAATCTCGATGTTATGCGCTGCCTGGACTCCGCTCGGCTTTCGGAGCTGGCTATTGCCGAGGCGGTGGAGGTTGCCCAGCGTAAAGGGGTGAATCTAATCTGGAAGGACCCGCAGAAAGAGTGCCGCGCAGCCTACCTGACCAGCAGCGAGGAGCACATGTCGTCTATGGTTCAGGACGCGCTAGCCGGACGCCGGACCGAGATCGAGGTTATCAACGGGGCGGTCGTGGCCGAAGGCCGACGGTTGGGAGTGCCGACTCCGGTGAACGAAACACTAACGCTATTGGTAAAAACCATAGAGCAGACTTATAATCGCCGCGCCGATGCTATTTCAGGTGGCGAGTGAGGTTAATCACGCGCCATTTTTGTAGTCTTTGCAGGGGCAATTGGTATTACCTTCGCGCTTGACGAGGGGAAACGGGCGAGTATAGTAGAAGATAAACCAGACAGTCACGGGTTCCGCTTTAGTGGGGTTGGCCCGCTTTGACGCGGCCGGCTGGCTGCGGGGGTGGAGGTTACCATAATGAGCCGCATCATAGCGGCGCCAGCCGTTGGACGAATGTTCGCATCGTGTGACCGCCAGAGCCGTCGCCGGTTCTTGCAAGACGCCGCCCGGCTCGGCCTGCCGGTGGCCGGCCTTGCGCTGCTAGCCGGCTGCGGGATGCTGCCATCTCCTACGCCAACGCCGAAAATCCCACGGATAGGCGTTCTCTCGCCCGACGCCGATGAACCTTCCCTTGAGCGCGCGGCATTCCTGCAAGGTCTAAGCGATCTGGGCTGGATCGAGGGAAAGAACATCGCCGTTGAATACCGATGGGCGAGGGAAAGGCGGACCGGCTCCCCGACCTCGCGGCCGAACTGATCGGTCTGAAGGTTGAAGTCATTGTTGCGATCAGACAAGCGGCCGTGGCTGCCAAACAAGCTACCAGCACGATCCCCATCGTCTTTTTGACACCTGCCAATCCTGTTGGGACCGGGCTCGTCGCCAGCCTCGCCCGGCCGGACGGGAATCTCACCGGTCTGACCTTCTTTGCCCCCGAGTTGAATGGAAAACGGCTGGAGCTACTCAAGGAGGCGATTCCTGGAGTCTCCCGCGTGGGCTGCCTCTGGAATCCGGCCCAGGCCGGCATGGCGCAAGAGTTTGGCGAGGCGAAGGTCGCGGCCCAGACCTTGGGATTAGAGCTTCAATCTCTGGAGGTGCGGGATCCCAATCAGTTCGAGAGCGCATTTGAAGCCGCAAACAGTGAGCGTGCTGACGCGCTAATCGTGATTGCGGATCCATTTCTGGCTCGTTATCAAACCCAAATCGTGAACCTTGCGGCAAAGAGCCGGTTACCACAGATCTATAAACCGGAGCGCATTTGTTAACGTAGGTGGCCTTATGGCCTATGGCCCGGATGTTCCCAACCTGTTCCGGCGGGCGGCCGCCTACGTGGATAAGATCCTCAAAGGCGCCAAGCCGGCCGACCTGCCGGTCGAGCGGCCCACCAAGTTCGAGCTGGTCATCAACCTGAAGAGCGCCCAGACCCTCGGGATCACGATCCCGCAATCGGTCCTTGCTCAGGCAACCGAGGTCATCCAGGGAGGCATAATTGCTGTG
>JBCLEL010000177.1:0-5230 GCA_038913435.1 Chloroflexota bacterium | reverse complement strand
CAGCACTTATGTAGACCTTGTCAAAAGAGCCTCGGATGAGAATTTTCAGTCGTCATGGCCACCGGACGTGACAGTCGTAGTTGGTTCTCGAATTTACACAGGCTATAACTGCATCACAGCTTGGCAAGTCATCCCGCGAAACAGTATGGTCGGTCTGCTTGACACGGTAAGGAACCGTATCTTGGCCTTTGCCTTGGAAATAGAGGAGGAGTCGCCCGAGGCTGGCGAGGCGACATCAGGTGCACCGCAAGTGCCACAAGAGCGCGTCACTCAGATATTCAATACGCACATTTATGGGCAGGGGCATAACCTTGCCATTGCTAGCTCTAACGTGATGCAGAACACCTTCCAATCGGTGATCCCCGACGACCTTGACAGCCTGAAGAACTACTTGACATCTGCCGGTCTCGCGCCCACGGACATAGAGGAGGTGGAAAACGCTATTCGCGAGGACGAACCCCCGACTGAATCTGGGCACTTTGGTGCGAAGGTTTCTTCGTGGATAGGCAAGATGACCGGCAAGGCCGCCTCAGGAGCGTGGCAAGTGGGAGTGGCTACGGCTGGAGAACTGCTGGCGAAGGCATTATCGGCTTACTATGGGTTTGGTTCCTGACACATTTCATGGTTGGGTCAAGACGACGCCCCCGAAGATGTAGCCGAGGTTGGCCGGCGCTGGGCGGCCTGGGTGGAAAGCCGGCGAGGTCTTCCTGATTCGCGCGGGAGTTCATAACTGGACGGTGTGTCGCCAGCGCTCCAACTGAGCCGGCTCCAACCTCTCTACCTCTGCCAGCCGGTCGAAGCCGGCGTCGGCGGAGATGATGCGGCGCACGCCCAGCCGTTGCATCACCGCTGCATGCAGTAGGTCACGCCCGCCTAGTTCGGGATAGGTATCGGCGAGGCCGGCGGCTCGCTCCACGTCAGCGGCCTGGACAGCTTCCACTCGCTCCTGCATTAGCTCGCTGAACCGTCGGAACACCTCCCTCCCCTGAGGCCATATTCGCAACGCTAAATAGCGGTGAAGCAGTTCCTGCAAGACTTCGGCATCGGTCACGAAGGCGTAGGGCTGCTCCGCCACCAGGAGCAGGACCTGAGCGCATGGCTCTTTTAATGGGTGGGGTCGGCCGGCCGCGTAGATGGGCACATTGGCGTCAAGGAAGACCGCCGGGTTCATAAGCGCCTTCCAATTGCCGGTTAAGGGTTAAGGGGTCCGGAACATCTTCTATCTCCAGTTGGGCTAGCTCCTGGGCCGCCTGCCTTCGGCGAACCTGAAGCCGGTCCTCGTAGGCCCTGTCAATGAGGCGGCGCACCGTCTCGGACACCGGAGCGCCTTGCTCCGCCGCCAACTGTCGCAGCTTTCGGCGACGCTCCCCATCTAGCCGCACATCCAAACGCTCGGTAGTCATGGCCACCTCCATACACCAGTGTATGGCATAATTTCGCCGTACGCAATATCTGTGCGCCTGCAGTTGCCTAGCTTTGTTGTGGGTAAGTACGACGACTCCCAAATACATATACGAAGTTAGCCAGCGGTGGGTAGCCTGGGTCATATCAAGGAATTTGTAAACTTACAATGATTAAACCACTATGCATTGTATACAGCAATGAGCGTAATCATTGAGCCATTACCACGTCGCCTGTTGTAGGGGCAAGGCATGCCTTGCCCCTACACGATAGGCATTTCTATATGGTAGGCAAGGGGCGAGCCGGCCTTGCTACACAGATCAATGTTTATGCCCACCGCTGTTAAAGAGCTAACCAAGGAGAGATGGATGAAGGAGATTCTGGTCACTGTTACTCAGCGAAGCCAGGTGACGGTGCCGGCCGAGGTGCTGAGGCTCCTGGGGGTTGCGCCCAGAGATAAGCTGGCCTTCCAGATCGAAGGCGATCAGGTGCGACTTATTCCGGCCAAGTTCACGCTTGAGTCGGCTTATGGCTCAATCAGTCCCCGTAAAAGGCCGGAGGACTTTGAACTGCTTATCGAAGAAGCAATGGACGAACACGCGGATGAAGTTGTGCGCGAGTTGGGGAACGAATGAGATTTTTGGATGCGAATATCATCCTTCGCTATCTGAACTAGAGACGACGAGGTCAAGGCGGCAGCTTGTTTCGACCTGTTCCAGCGAGTTAAAGAGTGTCAGAAAGAGATTACCACCTGTGAAGTGATCCTTCACGAGGCGCTCTACGTTCTGTCCTCCCGCGCCCACTATCATCTGAGTCACGGGGAAGCCGCAGCCCGCCTGCGTCCGCTGCTGACCCTAAGAGGCTTCCGCCTGCCGCAAAAGCGTCTCTATCTTCGAGCGTTGGATCTATATACTTCTTACCCTCACCTTGATTTCGGAGACGCCTTGGCAGCAACCCACATGGAAGGCCAAGACATTGAGGAGATCTATAGCTACGACACCGACTTTGATCGGGTGTCAGGGGTGCGCCGGCTTGAACCCTGAGCGGCTCAACTTGCCGAGACGACTCGCTTGCGCCGCTGTATATCAAGGTGACCGAGGTTGAGCCGGACTAGGCGCCGTCACGCTGACAGGCCTAACCACCAAGACACCAAGTCGCAAAGGGGTATGGCGTTGTAGGGCAGGAGCTTGCCCAACCACAAAGACACTAAGACACAAAGAGCTAAGAAATAGGAGAAGGGACGTTTCGCCTGGATTGCTTCGCTCCGCTCCTACGAAAATAGCCGTACCCGACCCATCCGGCGGCACGAGACAAGCTCGTGCCCAACGTTGGACGAACGCCATACGTAGGGTAGGAGCTTGTCTCCTACCGTTAGCCCCAGGCGCTGAGATTGCTTCGCTCCGCTCGCAATGACAATTTGGCTGTCATTTACGAGGGCGTAGCCCGAAGCAATCTCGTTTACCAGCAAATATTTTCAGAACGGCTACTTCCCCGGCGATGGTTTATGATCTAGGCGCAGCTCGTCAGCCGTTCGACGGCAACTGAGTTCGCAAATGCGAGTTGAGTCAAGGGCCATTTTGAGTGAAGAACGACAGATAGGCAGCGTATCCTCGCCGGCCAGCGAGCGAGAAAAGCGCGTAGTTGCCTTTGTCTCGGTGCTGGCAGCGTTAGCTTTGACCGGCATGAAACTGGTCGTCGGACTGATGACTGGCAGCATCGCTATTCTGGCGGAGGCTATCCATTCCGGCATGGACTTGGTTGCGGCGTTGATGACGCTGCTGGCCGTGCGCGTCGCCGACCGGCCGGCTGACAGCGAACACCAGTATGGACACGGCAAAGTGGAGCATCTGTCTGCCTTCTTTGAGACGGGCCTGCTGGTTATCACCTGCCTCTGGATCGTCTTTGAATCGGTCAGCCGGCTAATATCCGGCGGTCGCCATTTGGAGATCACCGTCTGGGCCTTCGCCGTGATGATCGTGTCAATCATCATTGACTACTGGCGGTCGGGCGCATTGGGACGAGCGGCTAAGAAGCACGGCAGTGACGCATTGGCGGCTGACGCGCTCCACTTCCGGACCGACATCTGGAGCTCGCTGGTCGTCTTGCTGGGGTTGAGCCTGGTGGTGATTGGCGAATTGACCGGCCAGTCTCAGGTGTGGGGCAAGGCTGACGCGGTGTCGGCGCTGGTAGTGGCCGGCATCGTGCTGTACGTCAGCGGCCGGCTGGCGAAAAGCAACATTGACGCGCTGCTGGACCGGGCACCGGCCGTAGTCGGCCGCGACGTCGAACGCGCCGTGCGTAGCGTGTCCGGCGTGCAAGAGTTCCGCCGGCTGCGCCTGCGCCGGGCCGGCAACCGCATCTTCGCCGATCTGGTCGTCGGCGTACCTCGGACGACGACCTTTGCCAAGGCCCACGACCTGAGCGAAAGAATCGAGCGGGTCATCAGCCAGATTGAGCCACGGGCGGACACTGTCGTTCATCTCGAACCGGTCAAGGGCCGGCACGAGACGACGGTGGACCAGATCGACTATTTGGCGCGCCAGCAGGGCATCCGCGCCCACGATGTGAGGGTGCGCGAGATTGACGGCAAATTGGACGCCGACCTACACGTTGAGGTGGACCCTCAGCTGAGCTTGGAAGGAGCGCATAACGTCGCTAGTCGCCTGGAAGAGGCGGTGCGGGCGGCCAATCCCACTATCAGATCGGTGAATACCCATCTGGAAGCGCCGGCCATTCAAGCCGAGCCGCGTGATGAGGTGACCGAACACCTTCATCCGCTGCTCGACCGAGTTAGACACCTTTCCGATAGCGTGGCCGGCGAGGGTAGCTGTCACGACATCCGGATCTACGAATCGTCAGAGGGTCTGATAGATATAGTCCTGCACTGCACGTTGCCGGCTGACCTGCCGATCCAGGCCGTACACGACGTTTCAACCGAGGTGGAAAAGAAGCTGCGTGACCGGATACCCCAGTTGGGCAATGTGCTAGTGCACATAGAGCCATTTCCGGGCCGGACTGCGAACCCGCCTGAGAAGCCTGCTAGCAACTAAATGTTTCATCCACTGCAAATTCACCACAAAGGCACAAGGACACAAAGTCCTCTTTGATCTTAAGTTTGCTTCGTGTCTTTGTGTCTTTGTGGTTAATCTGGAACCGAAAACATAACAAGGAATTAACGAGATGATGCCCTAGATGCATCGGCGACCCGTGCGAATCGGAGGGCGCTTTGTATCCCGGACGTGCGGAACGGCTTTTGGATTACCACGACCGGCCAGATACGATAGTCACCCAGAGCCTTCAGATCATCCGGGGAGTGACATACAACGACCAGCGCCGTTGATGGCGTTTGCTGGTGAAGGGATTTCAGCGCCTTCACCCCGCCGTTCCCCGGCCTACTTAGATCTACGAATGCCAGATGTACCGTCTGTTTGCGGGCCAAAGCTGTGGCTTCCTCTTCACTGCTGGTCAGGATAGAGTGATAACCTTCTCCTCGTATTATCTCGGCCAATATCTCCCGGACTGCCTCCTCGCCATCAAAAACCAGAACATTTAGCCGCTGACTCTCGTCAGGCAGGGTGACAAATGTGCCGGCCCCTTGCTTGCTGGAGATGTAGCCCTCCGCACGCAGAAGTTCCAACGCCACGCGCAGCGTGCTCAGGGCGACGCTATACTCACGGGCAAGATCACGCTGCGGCGGCATGGGTTCGCCCGGCTTGAAAGCCCCCTCAGTGATGCGCTGACGTATAGACTCGGCAACCTCCGCATACCGGAGTTGAAGTTTTCTCCTATGTATCAACAACTTGCTCACAATCCTGCGTCATGCAGATAA
>JBCLEL010000176.1:0-5247 GCA_038913435.1 Chloroflexota bacterium | reverse complement strand
CTATACAGATTGTCCTAATTTTGTTCGCATCAATCATGGGGGCGGCTGGCAGACAGGCTACTACCACCTAAGCAATGTAGCAGTGAGCAACGGGCAGTCCGTCGGCCGCGGGCAGTTATTAGGGACAGCGTCCACGGCTGTTGGCTGTGGCGGATATGCAACAGGGGGCCATGTGCATTTTTCGCTTCGGCTCAACGGTGTTCACCAGGAGATCCACGGACGCGACATTGGTGGCTGGACGGTGCAGGAGGGAAGTGCTCCATACTACGGCTGTATGCAGCGCATAAGTGATGGCAACAGACAGTGCTCCACTTACCAAGGCGGATCAGGGCAGATCTATAACGATGGCACAATCGGTAGCGGTGGCGGCGAGCCGTGCCCCGGCCCACCCCTCAACAGTCCCCCCGATGGCTACGTATCCAACAGCCAAACAATCAACTTTAGTTGGAGTGCACCTAGTGGCTGCACATTCGAAGGCTATACGTTCCGCATTAAAAACGTGTCCAACATGGACTCCGGCGGCACGACTATAGTAGACACCGGCAATAGTCAGAGCCAACGGACCGAGACGATTAACGGTTGGGACAACACAGACTTGTATTGGGGCGTGCGAACAGCGAATCCTCTTAGCCCCAACTGGTCGGTGCGGAGATTTCGGATCGAGCCTGGGAGTGGCAACTGCCCTGGCCCTTCTCTTAACAGTCCACCAGATGGCTATGTCTCCACCAGCCCAACAATCAACTTCAGTTGGAGTGCGCCTAGTGGCTGCACGTTCAGCGGCTACACGTTCCGCATCAAGAACGTCCCCACGATGGATTCTGGGGGCACGACTATAGTCGACACAGGCAATAGCGAGACCCAACGGACGGAAAACATTAACGGATGGGACAACACAGACCTGTACTGGGGCGTGCGAACAGCAAATCCCTTGAGTCCTAACTGGTCGGTGCGGAGATTTCGGATTGAGCCGGGGAGTGGCAACTGCCCTGGCCCTTCTCTTAACAGTCCACCAGATGGCTACGTCTCCACCAGCCGAACAATCAACTTTAGTTGGAGTGCACCTAGTGGCTGCACGTTCGAAGGCTACACGTTTCGTATCAAGAATGTCTCTGATATGGAATCGGGGGGCACGACTATAGTTGACACCGGCAATAGCCAGCCCCAACGAACAGAAACGATTAACGGATGGGACAACACAGACCTGTACTGGGGTGTGCGAACAGCGAATCCTCTTAGTCCCAACTGGTCGGTTCGGCGGTTTCGGATTGAGCCGACTACCGGGCAGGTTACGGTGGACGAGGTCCGGACGGAAGACCCAAATGATCAGCAAAATAACATAAAAACCACCTTTAGGCGCGGCGATCCCATAGAGTACGTTGGCGCAGTGAACAATCAAACGGGAAGTACAGCGACGGCCTACTTCGTTTGGGACGTGCGAGGGTCAGCGAGACAAATCTTGAGCTGGTCGGGTAACTTGGACACAGGCACCGGGGTAGTGTATTGGGGATTGCCAAGCACCGTGCCCGTTGACGCCGCTTGTGGCAGCTACACTTATTCCCTCAGCGTCACTTACGGGGGCCAAACCTCCTCCCGCAGCATGACTTTTAGCGTGGTCGATTGCTCGGCACCTCCGACGTTTACACCGACCATCTCCGCCACGCCAACCGTAGTCACGACCGGCGACCAGTACGAACCGAACGACACGTACAGCCAGGCAAAGCAAATTAATGTCGGTATCTCCCAGAACCACACCCTCCACCAGCTTGAAGATGTTGACTGGGTTTGGTTCAATGCTAGCTCCAATAATATGACGATCGAGACGCTGAACCTTGTAGGCAGTACCGACACTGTGATCGGACTCTATCGCTCCGACGGGACAACGCTAATTCAGGAAAACGACGACTCCGGCGGCAGCTTGGCTTCACGCATCAGCCGAAGCGACTTCACCGTCAGCGCAACGTACTACGTCAAAGTTCGGGAGTATGACAGTCAGGGTGGATCGGGCTATGGCTATACGATTCTAGTTTCAGCCGGTTCAACGCCTACCCCAACCTTCACGCCAACCGTAGTCACGACCGGCGACCAGTACGAACCGAACGACACGTACAGCCAGGCAAAGCAAATTAATGTCGGTATCTCCCAGAACCACACCCTCCACCAGCTTGGAGATGTTGACTGGGTTTGGTTCAATGCTAGCTCCAATAATATGACGATCGAGACGCTGAACCTTGTAGGCAGTACCGACACTGTGATCGGACTCTATCGCTCCGACGGGACAACGCTAATTCAGGAAAACGACGACTCCGGCGGCAGCTTGGCTTCACGCATCAGCCGAAGCGACTTCACCGTCAGCGCAACGTACTACGTCAAAGTTCGGGGGTATGGCAGTCAGGGTGGATCGGGCTATGGCTATACGATTCTAGTTTCAGCAGCTACATGTGTCGTCGGGCCGTATCCCCCTCCAGGGGTGCCCACTTGTACCCCTACACCTACCGTTACGCCCACTCGTACGCTGACCCGTACTCCGACTCCGACGCGTACTTACACGCCTACGATAACCCGCACCTCTACTCGCACTCCTACACTTACGCCGACTCACACACCCACGCCAACACCAACCGCGACAGCAACGCCCACAATCACGCCAACGCTGCCGATCACCACAACTCCGACTCCTACCCCGACTGCGACGCCGACGCGTACTTACACGCCTACGACAACCCGCACCTCTACTCGCACTCCTACACTTACACCGACAGACACACCGACGCCAACCCCAACATTCCCGCCGGTGATTGTCACCCTGCCGGCGGAGTTGACAGCGCCGGTTGAGTTGACTGCCAGCGCCAACAATACCTTCCGGGTCAAGTTCCTGACGCCAGGGCCGGTCCTGCGCGATGCCCAGGGGACGCCAGTGCCCGTGCGAATCGAGATCAGGGCGGCACCGGCCATGGGGAAGCTAGGCCGGACAGCAGGGGTCAAGGCTATAGCTGTGGAGATCACACCTGTGGCCGGCATCACATCTCAAGCGCTGCCTGGTTCCCGTGGAAGGGCGAATCTGGTACAGGCTTACCCGCCGCCGGCCACGAGTACGACTACGCCTATGCCTATGCCAACTGTTTCGCTCGCCCAGCCGGCGGTTATCGAGCTGATGTTCACCAGCGCCGAGATCAGCCAAGCCGGCCTCAATGAGAACACGATGAAGATTTACTACTCGAACGACGGCCTCAACTGGACAGCCCTGCCCACATCCATCCGTAACGAAGGCAATGTAAAGATCGCTAGTGTCAGCGTTGACCACCTCACGACCTTCTCGCTGGCCGGCGATAGCTTTTTCGTGATGATGCCCATAGTCTTCCGCGCAGTGAATGCCGGCTGGTAGTGGCGAGACCGTCAGGTAATACGTACTGGGCCGGTGGATCTTAAGATCGCTGGCCGGCGGGTGGTGACACTTGTCCAATTCCGGCTTATCCTCGCTAGTGGGTTGCTATCAGTTGGCGGACGGGGGAAGGTTATATTACGATGGACCTGAGTTCATCAGTTGGAAGGAAACCAGTCAATGGCACAGGAGAAGATACGTTACCTCGTGGATGAGAAAGGGCGCAGGAAATCGGTAGTCCTCGGTTTAAGCGAGTACCGCGAACTACTGGAGGATTTAGCCGATTTGGCCCTGATAGCCGAAAGGAAAGATGAGCCGGCGGAGCCTCTTGAAGTGATGAAAAAGAGGCTGGAAGAGAAGTGGCGGAGTACCGGGTCGAAATAAAGCGCCCGGCAGCGCGTGAGATTGAAGACCTGGATCCTAGACTGGCCGCAAGGATCTTGGCATCCGTCGAAGCGCTTGCCTTTGATCCACGACCGCGCCAGAGCCGGAAGCTCGCTGGAAGCGAGAGCTCTTATCGTCTCAGAGTTGGAGCATACCGGGTGCTCTATCAAGTTGATGACACGGATAGAATGATAGCCGTATTCGCCGTTGGTCACCGTCGAGAGATCTACCGATAAAGACGTGTGCCAATGAGACAAGCGTATAACGATATTGTTTGACCTCGCGCCAACGGATATACTTTAGATCGTCGGCGTCACCTCCAGCCGGCGGCTGGTAAGCGACCTAACCCCCGGCCGCCCCCTTCCCGGCGCGGGAAGGAGAGTCCCCTCTCCGCGTCGGAGAGGGTTAGGAAGAGGTTCTCTAGCCCTGGTAACGCCCGGCGAAGACCGGCTCCTTTAGCTGCGTCTGGAGCTCGAAGATCGAACCCTGCCGCTCCGGCATTGGCAACGGAATCCGCAAATGCGGTGACATCGTGGACATGCGGAATGCAACGGTAGGCTCGCCGCGCAGGATGTTCCGGTTGAAGTCGTTGAGATCCTTCACACCGGCCAGGGGCCAGGCGTCCACCGCCGCGTACTGGTACAGAAGCAATCGCCGGGGCCGGGGAGACCGGTTGGGGGCGGAGCCGTGGAATGTGCTGGTGTGATGGATGGTAATATCGCCGGCCTTCACCTCGAGCGGCACTGCCTTTGCCAGGTCCACCTTTTCGCGGCTGGGCGTGATCGCGCCGACGAACACGCCATCCTGATGGTGGTCCAGGATCGGCCACTTCTGCGAGCCGGGCAAGGCCAGCAGGCAACCATTCTCCAGCGTGCAATCGTCGAGGGCGATGCCGACAGCTAGCAGGTCGTCATTTGTATGTGGGTAGAAGGCGAAGTCCTGGTGCCACTCGACCGGGCTACCCTCGCCGGCCGGTTTCATGTTCAGCTTGTCGCCCTGGAAGCGGATGCCGTACGGCCCGATTAGTGGCTCAACGATGTCCAGGATGGCATCCGAGCGCATCAAGCTGTCGAAGAAAGGATGCCACTTGGTCGGGGACTTTATCCGCCTGATCAGCGGTCGCTCGGGTGTGTGGGTCGGCTCAAGGTCATAGACCTCGTTATGGGTTGTGACGGCGCGGGACTTCTCGACAAACTCGTCAATGACCCGATCCGCTTCCTTGAGCTGCTCAGAGGTAATGACGTTCTCGACCGCGAGGTAGCCGTTAGTGCGGTAGAACTCGATCTGGGCCGGCGTGATTCTCATAATATCTCCTCCGGTGAACTTTATTGACTTGCAAGCAGGAGGCGGAACCACAGCCCGCGTCAGACCTTCAACATCAAGGTGGCGTCGTCGGCATGGACGCCTGCTTACAAACCAGCGGGATGATACTAACAGTCCAAAAGACCGTCAAGCGTCGCCATTGTAGATTATCTCGTCTGAAT
>JBCLEL010000175.1:0-5331 GCA_038913435.1 Chloroflexota bacterium | reverse complement strand
TAGGACCAGTCAAAAAGAACGCCGAGGATCTCGGCCGGCGAGTTCAACAGCAGGTCGTATGCTTTCTTAGCCTCGGCCGGCTTGAAGACGTGGGTGATAAGCGGCTTGATCTGGAGCTTGCGTTCCCCGAGCAACCTCAGCACCTCTTCCTGGGCCACTTGGTCCCAAGCGCAAGGGAAGACGACAGTCGCCGCCTTGCGGTGGGTCGGATGAAACTCGACCGGGATGCTGTCCGGAAAGTAGCCTTGCAGAATAATCCGTCCTTCCCGTCTCAGCATCGCCACATCCTGGGCGAACATCTTGCTGCTGCCGGAGGTGTCAATCACCACGTCGGCGCCTTGCGTTCGCATCAGATCGCGGTTCTCCTCATAGGTCATCTTCATTTGCCGCTTGCCGTGCGGTGGCAGCTTCACCGGGTGCTGCTTGCGAAGCGCGCTGATTGCTTCCTCCAACGATTGTTTGGCCGGGTTAATGGCAACGTCGGCGCTATATTTGGCCGATAGCTCTACTCGTTGGTCTATAAGGTCGCTGGTGATAACTTTTGCGCCGCGCAACCGGCACAACTGCGCCGCCATCTGCCCGATCATACCCTGACCGATAACAACTACGACCTCGTCGGCGCCGACCTTACCCAAGCTGATACCGTAATGTGGCGTGGCCGCCAGGCCGGTCATCGCAACCTCTTCCGGCTGCGCATTTGCGGGCATTGGGAAAGCGTCGCGTTGACGCACAACGGCATACGAGCTGTGACAGCCGCCGATTTCACCGATACCATCGGCCGGGTCAAGCCTGGTGCTACGCAGACCGACATAGACCCAGGTCCCTGGTTTCAAGTCGTCACCGACGTTCACACCGACTTCTTCTACGACTCCGCAGCGGAGATAGCCAGGGATGACCGGATAGAGGCTCCGCTGCTCGCGGTACTGGTTGGTAAAGTACCAGCGCTCAGTGCCAACGCTGATACCGGTGTACCTAGTCCTGACGATTACCTCGTCGGGGCCGAGCTTCGGCAGGTGAATCGTCCGCAGTTCAACTTCGCGCTCGCGGGGAAAGACAATCGCTTCGGCAGTCCTGGGCATAGCTAACCTCGTTTATGTATGGAAAGCAAGATCGGGTACTACCAACCTTGCTAGCGATAGGGGGTCTGGAACGGTTTGCTGTATTCAAACACCGCCATTTCGTGGACTTTCAGTTCCGGCACGGTGAACGAGAAGGTATCCCCGTCCTGCTGGTAGGCCAGCTCGTTCATTGATGGCGCGAAATAGGCTTTCGCCGGCTTGCTCGGCAGCTTGACCCGCACCGCGACGTTATGGCGTGGCGGTATCTCCTCGATCACCTCATGCGATGGCAGCCGGTCGTAGGATTTTGGTGGCTGCGGGTATGGAGTGATAGCCCACCGATTAAGCGGATCGTCGCGGTCGAACGCAATCGGCAATATGGCCCGGCGCTCGGCGTGATAGTTGATCAGATGTAGAACCAGCCGATTGCCTTGCGCCATCAATGAGACATCAACCGACGGCCCGGCGTCCACCTCTACGATTCGATCACCGCCCAGTAGCAAGTCGAGAATATTCGCAATTATGGTGCGATACTGCGGGGTGTTGTTCTCCCAGAAGGCTCGCAGTATGGGCACGCTGAAATATACCGAAGTTCCGGCCCCGTATTTATTGCGGACCAGCGCGGCCGGCCAAGCTGGCTGGTGGTGCGAGGGCGGCGATTGTGAGTGGGAGTAGGACATCCCTTCAATGACATCAAACATCGGATAGCGCAACGTCGCCAGCACCTCAGCGCCGTCTTTTGGCTTTACCTGCAAGGCCCGGTCGTAGATCATCCAGGGTTGATCTGGCAGATCGCCGAGAACAGCCTTATCTCTCAACTCTAAATAGTGGCGGGCATAGGTGGTCAACCCCTTGTAGCCGACGCCGAACACGTCCTCCAGGGCAAAACCGGGTGGCTCGGCGGGCGTGGCTGGCCGCAGGCTGGCCCAGTAGGTGGCGAGGACGTTGCCGCCCTTGCGCACGTACTCGCGCAACCGCTCAATCGCCGCCGGCGTCAATTCCTGATTATCGGCCATTATTATGACCTTGTATCGCTCGAAATCGCCGTCGCGATCAATTACGTCAAATAGAAAATGACCTTCCTTCAGCGCCTTACAAGCGCCCTGAACGGCGTTCCAGGCGCGGTCGTCCTTTCGCTCGCCCGTCAGTGGATCGGCCAAGACTGCAACGTTGGTGACGGCGCGGGCGTCGGTGCACCAACCCTCGCGATCCTTGACAAACGAGTACGCCTTCCGCATCTGTTCCACGACCGTCGGCCAAAGGTTCACGTCGGGCCCGGGTTGATCTACAAACTGACAGGTCCCGCCGGCTGACATGGCGTGGGCAACTTCGTACTGCAATTGCACGTCGGTCTTCATGCTGCCCAAATCGCCCCATCCTTTGTGGAAGCGGCTCATGGTCGCATTAAATGGACGGTCGAGCGTTCGCATGTGGTGAGCGTATGGCACCCAGTAGAGGAAGCCTTGCCGGAATGGCACGTACTCGGTCACCAGCAGGTCAGTGTAGATCCGGCAGCGCCGAGCGGGGCCGACACGGCCAGTTCCGTTCACCGTGAATCGCAGGTCCGGCCGCAAGCTGTCAACGATCATTCTAGCCTGTTCGAGGAAACGCACCACCGAACGCTCATTAAAGGCGTAATGGGCGCGATGGTTGCGGGGATCAACGCCCTCGGCTGCCATCTGCTCTAAACAATACTGGCAGTAGCAACTGTCATCCGGAAATCCGACTATATCCCACCAAAAGCCCTTGATCTCAGGATACTTCGTGATGATCTCGCGTACTTGCGGCCAGACAAGCTCCTCGACGTAAGGGCCGTTGAAACAGACGACGCCCCAATCACCGCGAGCGGTACGGATTGGCTCGCCTTTCGAGTTGACCATACGCCAGTTGGGATGGGTGTCCCAGGCGGCGCTGTCCCGGGCCAGGCTGTAGTAGGCCATCACGGTAACATCGCGCTTGACGCAGGCGTCTAGTTGCTGCTTAAAGAGATCAAAGTTTAGGCCGGGATGCTTGGGTCCTACCCCGGTGTCGTAGTAGTTCCACCCGTAGTGGCACTTGTTGAACAGGGCTACCGCTTGCGAACCCATCGTGGCCAGCTTCTCGCCAAATGACTCCGCGTCAAAGCCAGCGCCGATTTTCATCTGTCCCGGCACGTGGAAGTCTACGATGTTGGTCCGCATTGCTCGACTAAGCCAGGTACTTTCCATGGTGCGCTCCTTAATGGGGATTCATTCGGGCAAAGAGAGTTCTGCTAGTGGCCCTGTGCAGGGTCCTGCTTTGCCCCATGCCCAATGCTACAAAAAAAGAAGAGTCGCCATTAACAGACTATCTCAAACCTCACCACAGTGCTTCAGCGGCCGGCCTGGTAGACGGGCCTTGTCGGATCCACCGTGTGCCGGTGCATAAATTCACCGGTGTCGTCGGGATACTGCTTCACAATCTCGCGGATGGCGTCACCGTATTTCATCAAGGCATCGGGCAGTACGCCGTGCATCCAGGGCAGGCAGTCGGGGTATTGAAACTCGATAGCCCTTCGCATGCGCTCGCGGCTATTCATCTTACTGACTCTCGTTTTTGGTCGCTGCTGTGTAGCTCACGATGAGCTTCTCGATGGGCAGATGTCCTTCACGAGCGCCTGGTCGCCTGACACTAGAAAACTGGTGATAGACAAGGTCGTGATCGGCGCGTAACGTATGAGCGACGCCCCGCACGCAGGCCACCAAGTCGCCTGGCTGCAGCTTGTACTCTCGCGCGCCGGTGGCCTTCGTCCACAGAGTTACTATTGGCGAACCGCCGGTGAACCACCAGTATTCGTCATAGTCGTGACAATGCAGCTCGACATCTCTACCTGTTCGCAAGACATACTCATGGAGCGTTGCAGGGTTGATGGGGTCCAGGAGAGCCGCCAGTGTAGGGCTAATGCGCTCGCCGGCCTGCGTGTGCATGATGCACAGGTCAAGGTTTTCGACTAACGGCATCTCTACTACAGCGTTGAGCATAATAATTGAACTGCATTGCTCAACCTTATTGCTCGTTGCAATATTGACAGTAGCGCGGGGCCTTGTGCCCCGCCCGTCCCCCCTGCAGGGGACAAGCCCCTGCGCTACAAAGCTCAATGCTTCTGCACTCCGCTGTAATGCATAATCAGACGACATATTCGGGAATACCGCTTTCAAGTAAGGGCGTATGGCCATACGCCTTTACTGTTTGCCCTGATCGGATTGACACCTCATCCCCCTGCCCCCTTCTCCTGCGAGGAGAAGGGGGCATGATTAGTGAGGGACATCCCCACAACCCCCGTCAATGGCTTCGCCCCTGCACCCCTTGGAGTCCGCCTAGCATAGCCTTAGACCTCGTTTGAGTTAACACTAGCAATCACATTATCAAATCCGCTGCTATAAGGCCCCAACCGCTTCGGCAGCCACCCGTACTGTCCGCCAGGCGGCAACCATCTGGGACATATCCGTCAAGTGCTCGATGAAGGCCGGCACGTCTCGACCTAGCTCGACCAGTCGCTTGAGCCAATATTTGAAATCAACCGTACCGTCGCCCGGCACAACCTCCCAAAGCCGGGTGCAAGGTGGTTTGGGGTCGTAGAGGACATCTTTCAGGTGAGCCATGACGATTTGGTCGCCGACCAATTTCAACACGTCGTCAACCACCGGGTTCATGTCAAAGCAGTTCTCCATTGTTGCAAGATTGACGAGATCGAAGTTGATACCTAGCTCGTCTGGCCGGTCAACCAATTCAATCGCTTTCCTCAACGCGGCCGGGCTATCGAGCATTGTTGACATGCCAGGTTCCAGCACTAGCCTGACTCCAGTGCCCCGGCAGACCTTGCATACCTCGCGAGCGCCTTTGACAAAGTCAGCCCATGCCTGCTGGTCCTTGCTCCCAGGCGCGTAACCGTAGCTAATCGTTGGGTGGCGCGTACCGGACACTATTTCAACTGTCTCTATGCCGGCGTTGGCTGCTCGCTCTACCCATTGACAGATCTGCTTCACGTGTTCGGCTCTGGTGGCAAGGTCCGGATGGATGAGGTTGAAGCGGTATGCTCCTAGTCCCGGCAACATCAAGTCACTTTTCGCCATACGCGCTACTGCTTCGCGCTGCTGCTCTACACTCCACTCGCGGAAGTCGGTCGGCTGGAAACATCGCCAGTCGAACCGTTTGGCCCACGCAATTTGAAAATCAAGTCCGTCGAACCAGTCGGCGAAGCCGTACTGTTCCGCCGGCCCCAGGCCGGGCAGATTTCCACCGAATCTCATGGTTC
>JBCLEL010000174.1:0-5372 GCA_038913435.1 Chloroflexota bacterium | reverse complement strand
CTGACGCCTTACCCATAATGAGCGAGTGCGTCGTCCCAACAGTGCAATGGTATCCTGTCATCAGCCTATTTGGTCTGCTACCAATCCGGCCGGCGGACAACCAGCCCCGGAACGCAGTGGAAATCACGAACGTTGTCGGTGAGGACGGTATAGCCATTTGCTATGGCGGTGGCGGCTACCAGGAGATCGTGCGCACCAATCTTTTGGCCTGATGCTAGTAACTCGGCCAAGACTTGGGCGTGAACGCGGGCTTCTCTGAGATCGAATGGCAATACGGTCACCATATCAAGCGCCCGCTCAACGAATGCTTCCCGTTGCAAGCGGCGCTCAACCGAGTTGGCGCGGTAGATGCCGAGCAGCAGTTCCGACGCAGTAATGGCGGCTAACGCAATCGGCTCATCGCCCACCAATTCACCCAACGCATCATGTGTCTGCCGACCCCTCTCAAGCGCAATAAATACGCTTGTATCTATGAGGTAGGCCACGATTGAACCGCAGCCTCAGGCTGGGACGCTTGGATCTCCTCAAGATCGCGAGCGAATTCCTCACCATCTACCTCCAGTCCTTGTAATGCCGCGGCCAATTCCCTAAGCGTTACGCTCTTGTCCGGCGTAGCGGGGGCCAGGGTAGCAACCAATTCGCCGTTTCTCACAATTGAGAACTTCTCGCGCCGATAGCGGACGCGATTCAGCACATCGGAGAGCGATCTAGCCAGTTCCGTCGCCGTGATCGTCGTTTCCATGCGCACCCCTATCATAATATACAATAGTTTGATTATCTGACCGTGTACATATTGGACCTAATCTCTCTGCGCCCTCTGCGTTCTCTGCGGTTAATATACAAGTTCTAAATATTCGACCGGCTCTGGCAACCGTCAACGTTGATACAGGTGCCGGTCATCAGGCTGGCCCGCTCGGAGGCTAAGAAGACGACGACGTTCGCCAGCTCCTCAGGCCGGCCGAAGCGGCCCAGCGGCATATCGCTCTTGACAAACGCTGCGATCCGCTCTGGATCGTCCCTCATCCGGCGCTCCCAGCCGCCACCAGGAAAAATGATTGAGCCAGGCGCCACCGAGTTGACCAGCACGTTGTCCTTGGCAAACTCGCGGGCCAGCGACTTCATCAGGCTGATCTCGGCTGCCTTGACCGCGTTGTATACGACGGTGCCGCCTGACTCGCGGCCATAGATTGATGAGATGGCGATGATCCGGCCGCCGCCGCGCTCGCGCATGGCCGGCAGCACCAGCCGGCTGGCCCGGACCGCCGCCATCAGATTGACGTTGATGCCGTCCATCCACTGCTCGTCGCTCGTCTCCAGGAAGCCGGCCCCCCGCGAGCCGCCGACGTTGTTTACTAGGATGTCCACGCCGCCGAGCTTGCTCTGCGTCTCGCCGATCAGGCGCTTGATGTCTTCGTCTCTGGACATATCGCCAGCCACACCTAGTGCCTTGACCCCCCTCGACTCGATCTCCTGGACCGTATTCGCCAGCATTTCCTCGCCACGGGCGGAGATTGCCACGTTGCAACCTTCGTCGGCCAAGCCTAACGCGGTCCACCGGCCAAGCCCACGGCTGCCGCCGGTAACGATTGCCACCTTGCCTTTGAGTCCCAGGTCCATCTACTCACCTCGCTGCGAATTCTTGTGAAATGGGAATGACTGGCTGACTATAGTAGCAAGGTATGGGCAGGGTCAAGCGGGACCAGGTAATTGTTCAGATTCGAGAGGTTTCGTCCCCCTCACTGCCAGCATTGGGTGAGGCCGACCTCATCCCCCTGACCCCCTTCTCCTCGCAGGAGAAGGGGGAACTTGACCCGTGGGGACACCCCACATCCCCCGGCCAGGGCTTCGCCCTTGCAACCCGTTCCAGTTTTCACCAATCGGATGTCGCCGGACAGGATATGAGCTTAGTTTGATGCGCATGCGCTTGCAAAACTGATCCCCTTAAATCTGAACACTTACGGGACCAGACTAGGATTGCGGTCTGAGGCAGCCGGCCATATAATGCGGCTGTAAGCGCCCGTAGCTCAGCGGATAGAGCGCCGGCCTCCGGAGCCGGGTGCGGGAGTTCGAGTCTCCCCGGGCGTACCAGGCATAGCCTTGCTTAACAGGCGAAGTGACGGTCGATTTACCAAATGAATCCAAACCTCTGCCGCGCACCATAGGCACCGACCTGTTGCGGGCGCTGAGGCGGGCAGGTTGGCTTGTCGCTCGACAGCGTGGGTCACACGTTCAGCTTGAACATCCACATTATCCAGGAAGGCGCATTACCATCCCAGTGCATGCCGGTGAGATTATTCCACCAAAGACATTGTTAAGTGCGCTAGATCAGGCCGGCCTGACCGTAGACGATCTTCGGAGACCTGTTGTAAAGAGGAGAACGCGTTGCCGCAAGAGTACACAATCATCCTTTGGCCAGAGCCAGAGGATGACAGGTATTCGGTCATTGTTCCCGCTCTACCGGGCTGCGTTACGCAGGGAAGGACTGTTGAGGAATGCATTGATCGAGCCAGAGGGGCGATTGCCCTGCACCTGGAAGGATTCATTGCCAACGGCGAACCAATCCCCCAGGAGCGGGAACGCCCACAAGCAATTACACTTGATATGCCTGTACCAGCGCCGGTTGCCAGAAGCTAGAGCGCCGGCCTCCGTAGCCGGGTGCGGGAGTTCGAGTCTCCCCGGGCGTACCATTTCAGACAAAGTAAGGATGCAATGGATACTAAATCAGATCTGCATCGTCTTGTCGAGTTAATTCCTGAAGAAGATGTAGTCGAAGTTATAGACTACGTCCGCTGGCTGCTAGAACCGTACGATACGCTGACCGCCGAGGAGTTGGAAATGGCTCGAGCCGGCCAGGAACAGATAGCTCGCGGCGAATATGTAACCCTGGCTGATCTCTCCAAATCGCTTGAGGCATGAGCTATGAGGTTCGTGTCGCTCGTCAGGCCGAGGGCTACTTTAACCGACTAGATCGGCAGGTTCATGCGCGTATGCTCCGACGCCTCAACCAGATCGCCCAAGACCCATACGGGCCATACACAAAATCTCTAGTCAATGCGGCAAGCCTCCGATCAGCGCGGGTCGGTGACTGGCGGATCATCTTCGCCGTAGATAACGACAAGCAAATTGTGGACGTAAGCGCCATTGGTCCTCGAGGGGGAATATATCGCAGACTTTAGAGTCCGTCTCAGGGCTGTGTTTGTCTTCTACAGCGATGAGCGTAATCATTGAGCCATACCACGTCGCCTGTTGTAGGGGCAAGGCATGCCTTGCCCCTAGCACGATGGCCATTTCCATATGATCGGCAACGGGTGAACCAGTGATGCTACATAGATCAATGTTTATGCCCGCCGCTGTAATCGCCGGACCGGGCGAATCGTGACAACTGGATGCCAAGCTCGTACAGCACGATTAGTGGGATCGCCACCAACGATTGATTGAGCGGGTCCGGCGTCGGCGTGACGATAGCCGATACCACGAAGGCGACCAGAATCGCAAACTTGCGAAAGCTTTGCAGACGCTGGCGGCTCACTACCCCCAACTGTACTAGCATAAACACAATCAACGGCGTTTGAAACGAGATCCCCATCCAGAACAACACGGTGGTAACGAACGAAATATAGTTTTCAATACGTATTTCCGGCCTGATATTCAGTCCGACGGCATCCGGAAACTGGAAAAGTAGGTACTTGACAGAAAATGGCAGGGTGATGAAGTAGCCAAATAAGATGCCGGCAACGAAAAAGACCGTGACCAGCGGCAGCATTGACAGCAACAGCCGACGTTCTTTCCTGGTCAGTCCCGGGGCAACGAACCGCACTATGTGCCAGACGATGATCGGCATCGCGATGCCGGCGCCGATAAACACCGATACCTTGAAATAGGTGACGAACATCTCGGTCATCTCGATGAAGATGGGAGAGAAGTCTTGCCCAGCTAGAGAGATCAGTAGCTGGAAGATTCGCGGTGCGATGACCAGCCCAACCGCAGTGGCGATCACCATCGAGATAGCAATCGCGATCATTCGCCGGCGGAGTTCATCCAGATGTTCGAGGATAGTTAGCTCGGGGCCTTCTTCCTCAAACTCCTCGTCCATCTCTGGCTTAACGGGAAGAGTCTCCTCAGCCACGATCAGCCACTTTGGGGTTCGTCGTTGCCGGCGTCGGCAACCGCGACGCTAGCGCGGCTAGGCCGGCGCTTAGGCTTGGCCGGCTCGGCGGTGACCGCTGGCGCCTGAATGGTAGTTTCGGGTGGCGACTGCTCAATCGAAAGAGCGTCTTTACGGATACGGTTGCGCTTGGGTCTAGCCGGCGACAAACTTGCTTCCGATCTACCGTCGGGCGCAGCGGGCTGCTCATCAGCTTCTACCTGTCGGGTGCGCCGTCGCCGCGGTCTAACTGGCAGGCCGGCCGCCTCTTTACCATCGGTTGCTGAGAAGGCCGACGGTTGCGCAGTCAGTGGCTCTAGCGATGACAATAGACCGGCCTCAGCCGTTGCGGAAACTGCTGGCTTTTCCTCCTCAGCCACCATCTGATCAGGCTCCACCTCGACCGGCTCAGCGACCGCCATCTCTGGCGCAAGCTCTGGCTGGACCTCGGATTCGGCAGCGGCCGGCTGGACTTCTATCAGCGACTCGACGGCGATAGTCGTGTCAGCCGGCAACGAGGTCGCTTCCGGCTCGGATACGGCGGCGCTTTCCTGGCCAGCTTGATAGACGATTGGCTCCTGAGCGTCGTAGGATGGCGCGGTCACCGGCTCGGCCAACGTTTCATCGCCAGCAGACGCGGTCTCCGATTGCGAAGCCGGCTGCTCCTCCATAGCGGCATAGAGCGTCTCAGATAGCTCCTTCGAAGCGGCCTGAAACTCGCGCAGCATCCGGCCCATTGAGGCCATGATTTCAGGCAACTTGCCGGGGCCTAGAACGATAAGCGCCAGCACCGCTAGCAGCATTAACTCGCCTGTGCCTATCCCAAACACTGTGGTACTTTCCTCAACATAACCGGCCGGGCGCAGCCACCCGTGGCGCCAGCATCAAGCAAGATAATACGCCTTTTCTGGCCCAACCGGTGGCGAGTCGCCAAACCAGTCTCAAATAGAAAGCGGCAGAACCCACCTTGACTCCGCGAATTCGGGGGCCTGCCGAACTTAGTGCATAATCAGACGACATTTTCGGGAATACCGTTTCAAAATAGCTTTTCAGCCCTCGGTGTTTGCCCTGATCCTTCACGAGTGAAGGACACCTCATCCCCTGACCCCTTCTCCTGCGAGGAGAAGGGGAAATGATTAGTTGGGGACCACCCCCACATCCCCCGTCAATGGCTTCGCCCCTGCACCCCTTAGAGCGTGTTTGGAAAGCCATACACGTGAGCCGGGTA
>JBCLEL010000173.1:0-5385 GCA_038913435.1 Chloroflexota bacterium | reverse complement strand
CAGGGTGACATCAAGCCGCAACGACTCGATTTCGTCGGGGTTGGTGATGCAGGGAAGCGTATAGTTGTGCTCCGGCACATAGGTAGCGCCAAAAGCGGTGGACAGGATGCCACCGCCGTATGCCATTGTCGGTATCTGCGGCACCCCGTGATCGTGTCCCCAACGCCGGCGTTCGATGCGCGCCAGACATTGCTCAAGGAATTTCTCTGGACAGTCCCAATAGTCAACGTGACTATAGCCTGGTGTAACCACCTCGTCGTTCGTCAAAGGCACCACGTAACCAAGCGCCCCCCGGGCTTCTCCACTCACTAGGCGACGCATAAATGCTTTTGTCGCATCATACCGAGAGACCGAGAACTGCTTTTTCACTTCTATTCTCAAAGATTCGTTGCCCCTAGCCTTTGATGCCGCTGAAAACGACTCCCTGGATAAAGTGCCGTTGGGCGAAGAAGAACAGCAAAAGCGGCGGTATCATTATCAGAGTTGATCCGGCCATTATGATCGTCGTTGCCGGCCTGAACTGAGATGTGGCTGCGCTGGTGTAAAAGTACAGACCAATCGACAGAGTAAAGAGCTCGTTGCTTCGGAGGAAGATAACTGGGTTGAAGAAGTCCGTCCAGGTCCCCAGGAATGAGAAGATAGCAACCGCCGCCAGGGCCGGCGTGATCAGCGGCAGAATAATCCGATAGTAAATGCCAAACCAACCACAACCGTCAATTCGCGCGGCGTCATCAAGCTCTGGGTTGATCGTCAGGATGAACTGGCGTAGCAGGAAGATAAAGAACGCTCCTCCGCCGAGCCAGGCCGGCAGGATCAGTGGTATATAGGTATTTATCACCTCCAGTTTGGAATACAGAATAAACAGCGGTATGATCGTAACCTGATGTGGGATCATCAACGTGCTGAGCACCAGGATAAACAGCACGTTGCGGCCAAAAAAGCGGATGCGAGCAAAGCCAAAGGCGACCAATGAAGCGGTCAGGAGCCGTCCTACCAGGACGCCCACCGTGATGATCATGGTATTTAGACTATACCGCACAAAGTTAAAGTACTGGAAGACGGCCCGGTGGTAGTTACTCCACATGAACTCGTTCGGAATCCATTGCGGTGGGATCTGGAAGGCTTCCCATTCTTGCTTGAGCGAAGTCGAGATCATCCAGAAAAATGGGACCATCACAATCAGCCCGCCGGCGATGATTACCAGGTGGCTGACTATGGGTCGGATCACTATCCAGAGCGGTCGCCGACGCCTTCGTTCGCCCAAAGTCGTACCGGTCATCGTTCTGACGCTCATCGCTCTCCTACCTCACCTGTCCTTCGTAATAGACCCACCGACCAGAGATTCGAAACGAAACGGCGGTCAGCGTCATAATGATCAGAAATAGCACCCAGGCGAGGGCTGAGGCATAGCCCATCTTGAAATTCTCAAAGGCATGCCGATACAGGTACAGCACGTAGAACAGCGTCGCATTGGCCGGACCACCCCCGGTAATAATAAACGCCCCGGTGAAGACCTGGAATGAACCTATGATACCGATGATGAAGTTGAAAAAGATCACCGGCGAGATCATAGGAATCGTCACGTGCCAGATCCTGGGCCGCCAGCCGGCGCCGTCAATCTCCGCCGCTTCATAGAGCGCCGTCGGCACTCCCTGAAGGGCCGCTAGGTAGAGCACCATTCCGCCACCCAGCGCCCAGAGGCTCATCAAAACGAAGGTCGGTAGCACCCACTCCATATTGAAGAGCCAGTTTGGCCCTTCGATTCCCACATACCGGAGGCCGGTGTTCACGATGCCGGCTTCCTTATTGAGCACCCAGATCCACATATAGGAGACGGCTACCCCGGAGACGACGGCGGGGAGGTAGTAGATCGTGCGATAGAAGGCCATTCCGCGCAGGTTCTGGTTGAGCATCAGCGCCAAGAGTACGCCGAAGATGATGTGCAGGGTCACGCTGCCAACCGAGTAGATAGCGGTTACTCTCAGACTGTGCCAGAAAAGCGGATCGTTGAAAAAGAGCTTGTCGTAGTTGCGAAGCCCGATGAACTTGGCCTCGGAGAGGATGTCGTAATTGGTGAGGCTGAGATAGGCCGCAGCCAATAGCGGGCCAATCTCGATCACGATAAAACCGATGATCCAGGGGCTGATAAAAAGGAAGCCAGCCACATTTTCGGCTAGCGCGGTCTTGCTTGTCCCGCGCTTCGCTACAACCGTGGCTTCACCTCTGGCAGTTAGCGACATCCGGCCCGGCACCCATTTCCCAAATCATGGACTTACTCTGCTACCCAATTTATGTAGTCCAAGTTATCATAGTGTTGAAATCGCCGCAATGACGGCCAGTCATATTTGCTAGGACCGGTGCAGAAGTTTCTCGCTGTCCAGTCACAGGCCAGAAGATGGGGTTTTATCATGAAGAAAAGTAATGACCTAAATCACAGACTTGGCATGGAGATTGCAACCTTCCGCCGCCGGCGACGCGATCCCGCCACCGGCCGGCCGTGGTCGCAGGAAGAGTTGGCGTTTGCCTGCGGGACCGGTCAGGCCCACATCAGCCGAATAGAAAGTGGCCGACAGTTACCTGAATACACCACCCTCATCCATATCTGTGGCGCGCTACAGCTCGCTAAAGTAGATCGGGCTTATCTTTTGGCTCTAGCCGGCTACAATGAAGCGCTGCCGTTGCCCGACGCGGAAACCGCTAGAGCGGTCTTGGCTAAGCTCAGGCCGGTAATTGATACCTACCCTTACCCAGCTTCAGTGATTGACGAAGGTGAGCGCATTTGGCAGTTCAATCAGCTTGGGGGCGACCTCTGGAGCCCATCCTATGGAACCACCAGTCTAAGCAATTGCATGGCGGTGGTTCAAGGACATCCGCCGGTGGAATTACTGTTCGATCCCCAATCTGGCCCAATATGGATACGGCGCTGGCAAACATACTACGCTAATCTGGGGTACGCGCTAGATCGCAATGTCACGCTACTCTGGCGAGCTTATCAGACTAGGTCCCAGGATGTGGAGATGAGCCAATTGGTAGCCAAATTGATGTTGAATCAAGACTTCCGGTCACGATGGGAGAAAATAGAAATCGGTTTGGACGACGCTCTATTCCCGGACCACGCTCGATATGTAATTCGCCAACCAAGTCTAGGAACTCTCACCTTTAACGTTTTTCGCACGCGCGCGTCTATAGACGATAGATTTATCGTGTGCCATCATCTTCCCGCCGATCTTCCGACTATGATTACCCTAGAACATTTGATCGAAAGCGACAGTTTCCAGTAGGTTGCGAAGGCGCTAAACTCCAGAGCCTGCGTCAGGAGTCTACAACTCTGGTCTGAAAACAACATTCCGTGTCGTTGTAGGGGCGTATTGCAATACGCCCCTACAACGACACATTTTCATCTTTACGGTGGCCGCCCGCAAGGGCGATGAGGTGCCGCTGTTGAAATAGCCACGTCGCCGGGCTGAAGACCGGGCGCTTATTGAACGAACTGAAGCCCGACATCGGGTGTGCAGTCCTTCGGTCGAAGGTCGCCTGCGGCGACCTCTGACGGGGGTCTGAGGGCACCCACCCACTTTTACTGAATTACGCGGCAGTCTCTTACTTTGCCAAATAAATAAGGAGGCCAGACTTAAACTGGCCTCCTTATATCAAAGGAGAGGAGAGGATTGGAACAAGCTGAAAGTCGACCGCCGATCTAATCGCGCGCTCGACCATTTGCTCCCTATGTTAGTTATTCCAGCGGAAGGACAAATCCGGCGCGGTGGCTTTGCCCTTCCGCTTATTGGTGGTAGCTTACCAAGAAAGATAATACTACAAGCTTCGAGATTTGGGTGTAAGGTAAATGCACTATTTTTCGTAGGGCTTTACCCTACAGCGTTCTCCATTGATCTACCGAAACCGACCGCCTAGAATCGAGCTACATGAAATCTGTACACAACTGGCGACAAAGACGTGCCTGAACAAATTCGTATGTATTCCGTCCGACAGCGGCTATACGACGCTATGCTGCCGGACGTTGAAGGGACCGTCGCCCGGCTGACTCGCGCCAGCCGCCTGGCTCAGACCCTCCGGCCCGGCGCTCGTGTCGCCATCGCCGCCGGCAGTCGCGGCATCTCCAACATAGACCGGATCATCAAGGTGGTGGCGCAATCTCTGAAGGAACTCGGAGCGGCGCCATTTATTGTGCCGGCGATGGGCAGCCACGGCGGCGCCACCGCCGAAGGCCAATTGGCGGTGCTGGAATCGCTGGGAATCACCGAGCGGTACGCCGGCTGTCCGATCCACTCGTCAATGGAGGTTGTCGAGCTAGGGACCACCGAAAGCGGGCTGCCGGTTTACCTGGACCGCAACGCGGCTATGGCCGATGGCATCGTTGTCATCAACCGGGTGAAAAAGCACACCGACTTCCGCAGCGAGATCGAGAGCGGGCTGATGAAGATGGTCTGTATCGGCCTGGGCAAAAAAGCGCAGGCGGACCTGGTCCACTCCTACGGCGCCGCCGGCTTGAGGCGGTACATTCCAGAGGTGGCCCGTTTCACAATCGGCAAAGGTCTGGTCTCGCTGGGCATCGCTATCTTGGAGAACGGCTACGATCAGACGGCCTCCACTGTCGGGCTAGAGCCGGCTCAGATCGAGGCCGGCGAACGCCGGCTGCTGGCCAGGAACAAGCGCCACTATCCGCGCATCCCGTTCGACGAGATAGACTTGCTCATCGTTGACCAGATGGGCAAGGAGATCAGCGGCACCGGCGTTGACACCAACGTCATCGGCCGGTTCCGCATCGCCGGGGTGATAGAGCCGGCCTCGCCACATATCAAGATGATAGTCACCCGTGATCTGACCGACGCTTCTCACGGCAACGCGCTCGGCATAGGGCTGGCCGATTTCATCACCCGCCGGCTAGCCGACAAGATAAACTTCGGTGTCACCTATACAAACACCATCACCAGTGGCTTCCTGGAACGGGCCAAGCTGCCGATTGTCCTCGAAAATGACCGGCAGGCGATTGAAACGGCCCTGAGCCGGCTTTCGCCGGCGTCTCGATCGCGCCCCCGAATTGTTAGAATAAGAGATACGGCCCATTTGGCCGAGTTTCAGGTGTCAGCGGCGTTGATTGATGAAGCCCGTCAACGCAGTGGCCTAGAGCTGATTGACGAGGGGAGTCCATTAGCCTTTGACGAGCGCGGCAATCTGGCTAGGTAGGGGCGTATTGATGAAATTTAACAACTTAATCTGGTAATACAGGGTAGGTTCCTCCCTCACCCGGCCCGCCTCGGCGGGCCGGCCTCTCCCATGGGGAGAGGCAGCCAACTCCCCTCTCCCGCTGGGAGAGGGCAGGGTGAGGGCATCGCGGCCCAATCGCCTCAACTCTTTGTCAAAACC
>JBCLEL010000172.1:0-5389 GCA_038913435.1 Chloroflexota bacterium | reverse complement strand
TGGGCGGTGGGGCCGTGGCCGGAGTGCCGTTCGTCACCCACCGGTGCGGCGCTATTTTCATAGTTTGTGGCGCCGCTGCCAAGCGGCATGTGACGATTGCGAGATCCTTCCGTGAAGGACCGAAGCAATCTCACTGTGAAACCGCTGAAGTCACCACCACCTGACCGGACCTACATTGAAGAACGGCGCTCGAGGACTAGCCCGCCGGCCGGTTTGCCGCTATGATTATTGCTCCCTGGTCGAATCCCCACCATACGTCAATCTAAAAGAGGAACGTTGACTACTACTAGACGCGCCTTCCTCATTCTGGCGGTCACCGTCTTCGCCTACCAGTTCTCATTCGGCATCACCCGGGCGATAATGAGCAACTTCTACGTGGAAGTGGTGGGCTTGCGCGCCGACCAGATGGGATTACTTACCGCCTTCCGCGAGTTGCCTGGCTTCCTCAGCTTTGCCATCGCGGCGTTGGCCATGCGGTTCCTCCCTTCGCATCTGGCGGCGCTGTGCATGCTGGTAATGGGCGTTGGCTACGCCGGATACGCGCAGGCCACCAGCTTTGAAAACCTGGTGCCGGCCGTCGTCTTTGCCAGCGTCGGTTTCCACCAGTGGATGTCGCTGAGCAGCGCGATGGGCTTGGCGATAGCGAAGGCTTCCGACGCCGGCCAAGTTCTCGGTCAGCTGAACTCGGTCGGCTTTGCCGCCGGTCTGCTCGGAATGGCGGTCGTTCTGGTCGGCATTGAGTACATCGGCTATCAGTTGGCCTGGGTAATCTCCGGCCTTGTGCTGATCATCGCCTTTGGCGTGATTCTGAAGTTCCCTAACGAACTGGTTCAGCGGAGCCCTCAGCGGATGGTGTTTCGCCGCAAGTACAGGCTCTACTACGTGCTGACCTTCCTGGATGGTTGCCGGATGGAGGTCTTTCAGGCTTTTGGCGCCTTCCTGCTGGTGAAGCAGTACCAGATCAACGTGCAGACGATCACGCTGCTGTTGATCGTGTCGAGCGTGATAAATATGGCGCTATCACCGTCGGTAGGCAGGCTGATTGACCGGATTGGCGAGCGGCCAACGATGACGTTCAGCTACGGGCTGTTGTTCTTCGTATTCTTGGGGCTGGCGCTGATCCCCGATGCCGGCGCGGCTATCGCGCTATACGTCGTTTACAACTTCGCCCTGCTGTTCAGCATCGGCATCAACACCTACTTGAAGCGGATCGCGTCGGCGGAGGACGTGCGGCCGAGCCTGGCGATGGGCGTCACGACAATGCACATTTCGGCCCTGGCGTTGCCGCCGATTGGCGGCGTGTTGTGGCAAGCCTATGGCTTTCAGACGCCATTCCTGCTCGGCGCTGTCTTCATCGTCCTGTCAATCTTTGCGACCCAGCGTATCCCATTACGCCAGCCGGCCACGGTACAACCACCCTCAGCGCCGGCGGTGGTCGGGGCCGGGCGGTAGCGAGGCCGGCATATCTGCCGCCACTCGTTATTGTTAGCCAGTCTGGTGTGTAGCCAGCATATAATTACTATCAGTAGGCATATAGGATGGCGGTTATGAAAACCTTGAAGATCAATTTCACAATTCCCGAAGAAGTGGCGGCTACGTTGAGGGCGCGTGTCGGCGAGCGCAAGCGCAGCGCCTTCGTAGCCGCCGCCATTCAGGAGAAGCTAGACCAACTGGAAGAAGAACAGCTCAGACAAGCTCTGGAGGAGGGTTACCGGGTCCGGCGGGATGAAGACGCGGAGGTCAATCGCGAGTGGGAGGGGGCCACGCTTGAGAGTTGGAGGTGACTCAGCCTAGAGCGGAGGGCGTCGCCAGAGCAGACTTTCCGCGCTATGGGGATATTTACGACGTAGACCTTGAGCCGGTTGTAGGGGCGGAAATCGGCAAGCGCCGGCCCGCGCTCATTGTTTCCAACGACATCAACAACCAATCCTCCGACACCGTCACCGTGCTTCCGATCACCGGACAGCCGGCCAAGAAGCATTACCCCTTCGAGGTTCTTATCTCCAAAGGCGTCGCAGGTCTTACGACAGATTCCCGTGTGAAGGCCAACCAGATTCGGACGGTGGACAAGCGCCGGCTGGTCCGCCTTCGAGGATCCCTGCCAGCGCAATACTTCCCAGACGTTGAAAAGGCGCTGAAAGTCCACCTCAATATCAAGTAAGCCAGCCGTCGTGCAACCACCATCCGCGCCGGCGGTTGTCGGGGCCGGCCGGTAGGGGCGTTGCTCGCTGCGCCCAATGATAACAAACGAATTTGAGTCCTTGATGGGTGTTAGTGCTAGTATAACTATTGCTATGAACATCGCACCCTACTACAACGACGACCAGGTAGCTATCTACAACGCTGATAGCACTGACCTATCCTTCCTTCCGCCGGCCAGCGTCCAACTGGTGGTGACCAGCCCGCCCTACAACCTCGGCAAGGACTACGGCGCGTCCCGCGACGACAAGACCTACCAGGAGTATCTGGCCTGGACTAGACGATGGGGCGAGGCGTTGAAGCATGTCCTGGTGCCTGGGGGTCGAGTATGTCTGAACATACCGATTGACATAAACCTCAACTTCCGGGACAATGGCAGGAAAACGGCGACGAAGCAGCCAGTTTTGGCCGACTTCACCCGGTTGTTCGTCCATGACCTGGGCTACATCTACAACACAACGATTCTCTGGCTGGAAAGAAACGTGTCTCGCCGGACGGCCTGGGGTAGCTGGTTGAGCGCGTCGGATCCCTGGGTGAACACGGCGGCGGAAGGGATACTCGTCCTGTCCTACCAGACGCGGAAGCGCGATGGCCGTGGCCGACAGTCCGACCTTGAGCGCGACGAGTTTATGGAGTGGGTTTTAGGTTTATGGGAAAGCCAGAAAAATGGCGACTCAGATAAAGAAACGGAGTTGAAGAAAAAAGAGATCTCGGAATGGATGTTGCGCCGACTATGGCAAAGGTGGATAAGCGAAGGGAGCACGGAGCCTGACCTTCAGCTCAAGGAGTTCATGAACTGGATAGGAGGTGCGTGGGATTTCCCGGGCGAAAGCAGGAAACGATTTGGTCACCCTGCCGCTTTTCCCGAGGAGCTACCTCATAGACTCATCAAGCTCTTTAGCTTTCCTGGAGATAGCGTGTTAGACCCATTTGCCGGGTCGGGTACTACTTGCGCTGTCGCCAAGAAGCTGGGGCGTAGGTCGATCGGAATAGACATTGATCCGAACTTTTGCGAAGTGACGGCTAAACGTTGCAGTCAAACCACCTTCATGGGGATACCACTTGAAAATGGTCAGGAAGCGGGATCAAGTGAGCAAGTTCCGATTACCAAGGCTCTGATATGAAATCCGGCACAACATCTCCTCGCCAACGTCGAATCTCATCCGCGATTTCTGAAAGTGGGCGAATTTGTCCACAGAGTGATGTTCTGGGGTTGCCTGTAAATACCCTATCGAAATAGGCTTCTAATAGCTTCCGCGGCTTAGTTGGGTTCTCGCACGTCCGAAGTTCGATATCTCGATCAAGCGTTACCAAGCCGAATCTTATACCTGTGTCGCGCCCGGCTAGCGCCCAAAAACACGCTTCCGTAGCGCGCTCACGAAAACTCGTCTTACAAGATAAAATGCCGAACACGGCAATCCTTAATCCCGTCGCTGGCGAGCTTCCCTTAGTTAACAGCATGATGTCATTATCTGGCCAGGCGTCGAATGCTTTCTGAACGCATCTGCGCCTAGCAGGAAGCATCAAGAACGAACGCAATTCCGGATGCTCACGTAGTCCTGCCAGATATACCGCTTTGATGCCTTCAGCCGACAACTCATTGTTAATGGTGTCACGAACATCGCTTTGAAAGTAGCTTCCACTAGCCGAAACCCAGCTATTCCGTACGGCATCAGGTAACCAGGCAGTTTCGGTAGATAGAACTGACTGGTAAATAAGCTGCGCTTCTGTCCAAATATCGTCGGACTCAGCTAATAATCCTCTTACTTCTTCTATTGTCATTGAAATAAGCCGGCGTGACGATCCGGTGGCTTTGACTCTCAGGTTGATGCCTTCGTCCCTTAGGCGCTGTGGTATGGTCTTCGTTAGTTCAGCCCTTTGCGACTCAGATAACGCCATTTGGTTTACCTCACTTGCGATTTTTACCCCTCCGCCGGCGCTTTCATCAGCCCCGTCGCCAACATGACCCGGCGCGCCTTCTGGCCGATCAGCTCGCCGGCCTGGACCGCCTGCTCCTCGGTCGTCCAGCGGCCCAACGTCAGCCGCAGGGTGCCGAGCGCCGTCTCCGGGTCAACGCCCATCGCCAGCAACACCGGCGACGGTTCCGACTGGCCGGCGTGGCAAGCTGAGCCGGTTGAGGCGGCGATGTCCGGCAGCTCGCGCAGCAACCCTTCGCCATCCAGCCCGGGGAAGCTGATGTTCAAGGTGTTGGCCAGTCGGGGCGCTGGCTTGCCGTTGATCCGGGCGATTGGCACGTAGTGAAGGATCGTCGCCATCAGCAAGTCGCGCAGTTTTAGCAGCCGTTCCTCCTCCTCCGGCAGGGCTTGCTGGGCCAGCGTGCAGGCCCGCCCTAATGCGACGGCCAGGGCGACATTCTCGGTGCCGGCCCGCCGGCCTCGCTCCTGGCCCGCGCCGTTGACCAGCGAGTCAAGCTCTAGCCCACGCTTCAGGTAGAGCGCGCCGATCCCCTTCGGCGCGTACAGCTTGTGTCCAGCCACGGTCAGCAAGTCTACCTTTAGCGCTGAGACCTCGACAGAGGTTTTGCCGACCGACTGAGCGGCGTCGGTGTGGAACAGTATGCCGTGCCGGCGAGCGATCTCACCGATCTTCGTTATTGCCTGGAAGGTGCCGACCTCGTTGTTTGCGTGCATGATGGTGATGAGAGCGGTCTCCGGCCGCAGCGCCTTTTCGACCGATTTCGGGTCAACCCAGCCTTCACCGTTGACCGGCAGAAACGTTAACTGGACGCCCAAGCGCATCGCCAGGTAGCGGCAGGCGTTCAGGACGGAGGGGTGCTCGATCTGGCTGGTGATGATGTGCTGCTGGCGGTTCAACTGGCTGTAAATGATGCCCTTGATCGCCAGGTTGTTGCTCTCGCTGCCGCCGGAGGTGAGGATGATCTCGTCCGGCGAGGCCCCTATCGCGCTGGCGATCTCGGCGCGCGCCCATTCCAGAGCAGCCTGCGCGCGCCGGCCGAACCCGTGTGTGCTGGACGGATTGCCGAACTCGTTGCGCAGGAAAGGCGTCATTGCCGCTAGCACTTCCGGGTCAACCGGTGTAGTCGCGTTGTAATCCAGGTAGATCGGTCTCCCCGGCAGCGGCGAACGGCTGGTTGCCAAAGGGCGCTCCTGATTGGCGATGGCATTGAACAGACGGCTTGCTTGTAGTTTAGCGCAGGTCGGCCTGAAAT
>JBCLEL010000171.1:0-5398 GCA_038913435.1 Chloroflexota bacterium | reverse complement strand
TCCTCGCAGGAGAAGGGGTTAAGGGATGAGGTGTCCTTCACTCGTGACGGATCAGGCCAAACAGCTAGGGGTGAAAAACTATTTTGAAACGGTATTCCCGAAAATGTCGTCTGATTATGCATTAGGATCTAGCGACCTTTTCCTCAAGCTAGACTAGACGACGCTTGAGGTCGCGCTGAACGCCCTCAAACTGCTGTTGAAGCGCAGCTAGGGCCGCGCCCAGATCGCTAATTGTTACTTCCTGGTTCTGAAAGACGATTAGCTGTCTCTCCAAATATTGGCAGCGGAGTTGAGACTCTAGCAGATCTACCTTGCAGCGAAGCTCTTGATTAGTCTGGAGGTATTGCGCCGTTTCCTTTACCAGCGTTTCGATCCGGTCTCTGAGCCGGCGAGCTTCCGACTCACGACTGGCGAGGGCCCCAACGCGCTCCTCTAGCTGGGCAACCAGACCTTCTTTTTCCGCCTCGAATGCTGACACTCGATGCTCGGCCTGATTGATACGGGCTTCCGTCTCTAACGCGAGGGCCTCATAGCAACTCTCGCAATGACGGCTGGCCTCTGACGGAATCTGAGCGCCACAGGAGCTACACTGATCGAACTCGGCCACTGCCACGCCAGCCGGCCAACGCTGGCGCTTGTCAAGGTCTTTGCCATTGGACGCCTTGCGTTCAATACGCCCTTGTCGCTGCTTATAGTCATCGTGATCGTGCCAATGCTGTGGGTGGGGATGAACCACGGTCAATCCTCCGTTCCGACTAACGAGATTACCAACTCGACCGTTGCGCTCCGGCTAGACTAGAAACGCGCGCCACCGGTTCGTGGAAAACACCTTAATTCGCTAGACGGATTTGAACGCAAAAAAGTTCCCCGCCGGCAGCCGTTCAACGCACCCAGGAAAAACGAGAGTCATCGCATTCTTCTCAACTTGCTTTAGAATGACCAGGATGCTGTTTCGTTACATCTACCAACAATTCACCCATCTGCTGCTGAATTGGTAAACAGGGCTTCGATAACGCCCCTGGCCAGTTTAGCGGCAGGTGTGGCTATACTGATCGGACTCATGGTTGGCTGTGGTTTACTCTCCATCCTGCCGCCCACACCAACTCCGGCGCCGGCGCTCAGTTTTGCGACGCCGACCATTAAACCGGTGGCAAGCTCAGCTAGATTGCCTCAACGTCCTAACCGCCAGCCTAGCGCCACCTCGACGCTGATCGCCGCCAGCAGCCCAACCGTTTTGCCACCGCCGGTTAGCCCTTCGTATCCAGCCCCTGGCTTGACGCCGGCTCCGCAACCTACGCCAACTAGCGTGGTTATTGACCCTACTGCTAGCCCCACGCCCGTGACCCAGCCGGAAGGCGTTGAGCCGACTCCCGAACGGCTGGAGACCGTCGAGACCGCTAGCCCCTTGCCGTCTCAGACCCCGACGGCGACCGTTACCACCACGCCTACCCAAGAAGCTACCTCGACTCCAACCGTCGGCGGCTATCCAGCGCCGATAGTCTCACCTACTATTTCCCCTTATCCGTAACCATGACTGCTATCATCTCGATCAGATCGCGGGCTAATCCAATGACGTTCTTGCCATTGCTGATGCTGTTGTCGGTGATGCTTTTGGCCGGCTGCGCGACGATGATTGATCCGTCAACCTTCAACGACGACATAGGCGCCCAGCTTTCAGTCCAGCCTGGACAAATGGTCGAAGTCCAGTTCGATGACATTCGCGGTGACTTGACGGCCATAGAGTTTGCCCTCGCCGTCCCAACCGGCCAGCGGCCAGCGGCCGGCCAATTGCGCGTCGCCGCCTACGACAGCCCAACCGACCGCGAATTAGCAGCGGTCAGGCTGGAACGCCAGTCCATCCAGCCAGACCAGCGCCTCCGGCTTGACTTTCCGCCTGGCGAGCAACCACGCCGGCGAATAACCGTGCGATTCACCGGCCTCTCGGCAGACCTGTCGGTCTGGTGGACCGCCGGCTCGACCTTCCCGGCGTCAAGGTTAGCGGTTGGCGGGCAGGCGGTAGAAGGATCGCTGACTGTGAGTGGTTACTACCGGCTGACGCCGGCCGCCCTAATCGGCGATCTATTGTCGGGCGCAGGCTGGCGAAACGGCGGCGTCATCGCATTATTGGCGTTATTCACAGTCGGCGGCTATCTGATCGGTAGATTCATCTACCTGCCGGCGCAGAGTGAATCGCCTCTAGTGCGATTTGCGGTCGGCGTTTGCCTGGTGATGCCAATTGCAGCAGTCGTTGTCCTCTGGCTATCAGTAGTCGGCCTGCACATACCAACTCCCATCATCTACCTAGTGTTATCAGCCGGCTTGCTCGCGCTGCTGTATGAATTGGTGATAAGACGGTCGTTCGCGGTCTCCGGAGAGGATGCCTTGATCGCCGGCGGCCTCCTGGCCGTATTCGCGACGACGCTGCTCACTCGATTGGCAATCGTCCGCGACTTCGATCTACCGCTCTGGGGGGACGGCGCTCATCACAGCCTGATTGTCCAGCAGATGCTACAAAGACTGGCGGTCCCTGATAGCTACGGCCCAATCGTTGGGCTTCAAACATTCACCTATCATTTTGGCTTCCATCTGCTGGCAGCGATGGCCGGCCACCTGGCCGGCCTGCATCCGGAGCAGGCCGTGTTGCTGGCCGGCCAGGTCATCGGCAGCCTAATACCTATGGCCGCGTTCGCCCTGACAACGCAGCTAACCGGTCGTCAACGGGCCGGCCTGTTCGCGGCGATGATCGCCGGCCTCTGGACAGTGATGCCGGCCTACTACGTGACCTGGGCGCGCTATACCCACATCGCCGGCCTGGTCTCGCTGTGCGGGGTAGCGGCAGTATTCATTCAGGCGACTCGCGCGCCCAATCTGCGACGTCTTCTGCTGGCCGGCGTCAGCGGCGCCGGGCTGCTAATGGTCCATCCGAGGGCAGCCGTATTGGCCGGCGCCTTGCTCGCGCCAGTGGTGGTAGTCCTCCTCCTGGAGCATCGCCGGAGATGGAAGGCGCGCTCGGTGGCGACGATAGTGGCGGCCGGACTGGCGCTTGTCTTCGCCTTACCCTGGCTGGCTCGGCTGGCGGGCGAGTACGGACAAGCGACACTGACCAGCTTGTCAACGCCGGAGGAGTTTCCGCTCGGCCTGGTCTGGACTGATCGGGACCGGCCCCTCTATGTGCTAGGGGCATTTTCGACCTTGGCGGCGGCCGAGTTTGCCCCAGCCCTGACGGTTGCGCTGGCCGGCTGGGCGGCCTTCTCCTATTTGGCCGCAAATCCTTTTCTGCTCCGACTGCCTTTTAGTTTCTGGCTGAACAACAGCGCTATCGCTATATCCGCCTTCTTGCCGGCGTCGGTTGCCGCTGGCTGGGGGCTATCGCAGATATGGGCGGCGCTCGACAAGCGGTGGCGCTGGGCCGGCTGGGCGCTGGCCGGCGTCTGCCTCTTTGCTAGCCTGCTGCAAGCGCCAGCGCAACTTGAGCTAGTGAACCCGATAACGATTCTGGCTAGGCCAGGTGACTTGCCGGCCTTGCGTTGGGCGGCGGAGAACACTGAGCAAGACGCTATATTCTTGATTCCCGGCTACCGCTGGCAAGGCGATGTGTATATGGGAACCGACGCCGGCTACTGGTTGCCGCTGGTGGCTCAGCGGGCAACTACCTTGCCACCGTTGATCTACGATCTGAAGCCGCCGGCCGAACGCGAGCGCATCCGCAACCTGGCAGACCAGGTCGAGCAGGCCGGCAATGATCCGGAAAAGCTGCATCAGGTGGCTACCAACGCCGGTGCTACTTACGTGTTTGTAGGCAGCCGGCCGGGGCCGATCAGCGCGAAAGCGCTGCGGTCCAGCCCACTCTTCGAGTTGGTCTTCGACTCCGGGCTAGCAAAGATATTTCGAGTGAAGTAATGCCACGCCATAGACTGCTGCATACAGCAATGAGCGTAATCATTGAGCCATTACCACGTCGCCTGTTGTAGGGGCAAGGCATGCCTTGCCCCTACACGATAGGCATTTCTATATGGTAGGCAAGGGGCGAGCCGGCCTTGCTACACAGATCAATGTTTATGCCCACCGCTGTAGATAAAGCTGCCATTGAAATAGCGCTAACACGTCGCCGGCCTGAAGTCCGGGCGCTTGTTGAACGGGCTGAAGCCCGACCAGGGGGTGTGCAAAGGGGGCTTCGCCCCCTTTGACGGGGGATCTGGGGGTGTCCCCCACTACATTTCCCCCTTCTCCTCGCAGGAGAAGGGGGTCTCAGGGGGATGAGGTATTGGTTCACTCACAATCGGCCAGGGCAGCGCCTGGGGCGCTGGATTGGCTTGAGAGTAGAGAACGGAAAACCCTGGGCGCCCACCCACTATTGCTGAATTACGCAGCGATCTCGACCAACGATTTTGTGTTTGCTATACCTACCCCTGTCAGGGGATTTAGAGGGTGATGGAATGACAAGATTCAAGGACCGAGTGGCGCTGGTGACCGGCGCCGGCAGCGGCCTCGGCCGGGAGACGGCAAGGCTGTTCGCCGCCGAGGGCGCCAAGGTAATAGTCGCCGATATTCGGTCCCAGGCCGGCGAGGAAACTGTTGGAATGATCCGCGCTAAAGGCGGCGAAGCAACCCTGGTGACCGGGAACGTCGCTGTAGCGGTTGACGCCGAGCGCATAGTCGAGGCCGCCGTCACCGCCTACGGCCGCCTCGATGTGCTGGTAAACAACGTCGGTGTACAGGTGATGAAAACGGTGCCGGACACAACTGAAGAAGAGTGGGACTTTGTCATGGACACCAATCTGAAGGGGACCTACCTCTGTTCAAAATACGCCATTCCACCGATGCGAAAGCAAGGTGGTGGCAACATAGTCTGCATCTCATCCATCTCGGGGCTGGTGTCCCAGGCCGGCCAGGCCGCTTACAACGCATCGAAGCATGGTGTCATCGGCCTGGCCAGATGCATGGCGCACGACCACGCCACCGACAACATCAGGGTCAACGTTGTCTGTCCCGGCTCGATGGATACGCCGATGGTCGCCAACGTGCCGCCGGAAATACTCGAACCGTACAAGCAGAAGAACTTTATGAAGCGGTTTGCTCAGCCGGTCGAGGTGGCCCACACCGTGCTGTTTCTAGCCAGCCATGAAGCCTCCTTTATCACCGGCGCCGTCATAATCGTTGACGGTGGCTATACCACGATGTGAAAGATAACACCGAGACTGCTGCGCAATTCAGTATATGTGGGTGGGCGCTCTCAGTTATCCTGAAGTTGAGGTTGCTGTGAAAATAAATTTCCGTTGGCTGAAGTGCAGCTATAAGGCTTGGATACAAACTTACCTCGGTCACCCGAAAACCTCATCCCCCTAACCCCCTTCTCCTGCTAGGAGAAGGGGGAATAATTCGTGGGGGGACACCCCCA
>JBCLEL010000170.1:0-5411 GCA_038913435.1 Chloroflexota bacterium | reverse complement strand
CGGTATTCCCGAAAATGTCGTCTGATTATTCACTAGCCACCGGCGTCGGGCTTCCCGGAGGGATTGACCCCATGGCGCAAGGTGTAGGCGACAATCTGGGCGCGGTTTTGTAAGTGGAGCTTGCCCATAATGTTACGTAAGTGGTACTTGACCGTGTTTTCACTGATAACCAACTGACTGGCAAGGTCTTTGTTGCTGGTGACACCTTGCGCCAATAGTTGGAGCACTTCGCGTTCGCGTTCGGTGAGGTCATCGGTCCGCTTTTCGCTAATGGCAGCAGTCTTGGGTTGACGGTTCCCTTGCGCAAACTCACTCAACAAGCGGGCCGCCAACCGTGGCGTGAAGGCCGGCTCGCCCTGGCTAGCTTCTTCCAGTAAATCGAAGAACCTTACCGATTCCAGATTCTTTAAGATGTAGCCAAGAGCGCCGCTCTTGATCGCTTCAAATAGGTTCGCTTCGTCGTCGGAAGCGGTCAGGATGATGATCTTTATCTCCGGCGCGTCGGTGAGGATGGCCCGGGTTGCGGCCAGCCCATCCATCTCTGGCATCGTCAGGTCCATCAACACAATGTCCGGCGACAACTTTTTGGCGTACTCGACCGCCTCGAGGCCGTTTGACGCTTCACCGACGACCTCGATGCCACGGGCGGTCAGCAAACTCTTTAACCCGTCACGGAACAATGGATGATCGTCAGCTAGCAGTACGCGCATTCTCTATCCCCCTGGCTTGCATTCCGGCTATTAATGGCAATTTGACCACTACCTTTGTGCCCTGGCCGGGCGCTGAGTAAAGCTCCAGCTTTCCCCCCACCGCCTCCGCTCTCTCGCGCATCGTGGAGAGCCCGAAACGTGGAAACTCTCCCGGTTTAAGATTTTGGGGGTCAAAGCCTCGGCCTTCCTCCTCGATAGTTGCCAAGAGTAGGCCGCTAGCAATTGATACCGACAGTTTGGCCCGGCCCACACCAGCGTGCTTGCGAACATTGCTCAACGCCTCTTGAATGATACGCAGCAGTTGCAGCTCAGCCATCGGCTCAAGCGCCGCTTGGTCCCCTTTTTCGTTCAAATTATCGCTGAACTCCACATTTATGCCACTGAGCTGCCGGTACTGTTCGAGATATTGGCGGATGGCCGACTCCAGCGACTGGTCGCCTGGGAGCGAGGTGCGCAACGCGAGTATGTCCTCACGCACATCGGCATAGGCTGAGCGGGCTGCCTCCGACAACTGGCGTAGATGTTCTTGCGCCTGTTCAAACTGTCCCCGCTTCAACAACTCGTCCACCGCTTGCGACTTGGTGTTCACGTAGCCGAGCACTTGGGCCAGGCTATCATGCATCTCACGGGCGATACGTTCTCGCTCGGAAGAGATAGCCAGCTCGCGCACGCTCCGGACGAGACGAGCGTTCTCAATGGCGATGGCCGATTGGGTGGCGAAGCGGTTAATTACATCAACGTCGTTTTGGTTAAAGCTGTTGGCCGTCTGCTTGTCAGTGACGTAAAGATTACCGAGCCGGCGGTCTCCTACTATGATTGGGCAAATGAGCAAGTTTTTCATCGGCGGATGACCTACGGGAAAGCCTACCGAACGTGGGTCTGCGCCGATGTCGTTGACGATCAAAGGCAGGCTAGTCGCGACCGCCACGCCGAGCAGACCACGACCCTGCGGAAGTGGGCCGATGCGCGCGCGTTCCTCGGCGGTCAGGCCAGAATTCAAGAATTCCAAAATGCCGCCATTGCTATCTAGGACAGACAGCGCAGCATAACGCGCCCCTACCAGGATGCGCGCCTGATCTACCACCCTTTGCAGGACGACATCCAGAGCCAATGATGAGTTGATCCCCAAGCTGGCCTGGTGTAGAGCGAGGAGTTCGCGGTTACGGGTCTCAATCTCCTTCTGCATCCGGCCAATGACGCCAAATATGACCTCGCCAAAAAATAATGCGCCGACTAGAACCACGCCGCCCCAAAGCAGGTAGCCAGGCAAGAGGTGCAGCTCTTCAGGGAAAACCGCGGCTCTAATGATTTCTAGCGTGAATAAAAACAGAAGCGGGGAAACGATAGTGACCCATTTAAGAAGTTTCAGGCTCAACCTGGTTATCTCCACCATTCAGCTCGACACGGGCAAGTTCTGTATCCTGATAATACCAATTGTGTAAACAAAGGCCATGTTTACAAGGGCAATGGGGAAGTCCAGAAGTCGCCTCAGGCGACTTCTGGCGGGGGCGCTTGGGGGTGTCCCCGTAGGGCGTCCTTCAGCCGAAGGACGCCCTACCTTCCCCATCCCCTGTCCTTCGTTGGAAGGACGGGAGAGAGGAGGACAAAGGGGGTGAGGGCGGGCTAGAAGCCCGCGCTCCCAGGCATAGAGCTTCGTATCCAATATAGTGTCTTTGTCACAACAATCGGTATGATACCCGAAGCCGGCGTCAGATAACATCAGCGATGGGACACGACTTAGTGCATAATCAGACGCCATTTTCGGGAATGGTGGAACGATCTTCCGGTGTGCAGCCAAATTGTAGGGCTGGGGCTTGTCCCCAGCCGAATTAGGAAGTGAGCGGGGGACAAGCCCCCGCGCTACGGGACCTTGCCGACAATGACGCACATCCAAAGCCTTTCCCAAAAGACTATCTTGAACCTGCATTAGGATAAGCGGTAGGAGACAAGCTCCTACCCTACGAATGCTCATATTGTCATTCTGAGGGCGCGTCAGCGCCCGAAGAATCTCCTCCGGAGGAGCATCGCGCCTGTTGGGCGAGATTGTTCACTCCCTCCGGTCGCTCAGAATGACAGCTTAGCGGAATTCAGGCGGTAGAAATAAACATTTGAGGAGGCGACAATGTACAACCTTAACGGTAAGGTGGCGCTGGTAACTGGCGCCGGTCGTGGGATCGGCCGGGCGATTGCTTTGCGTCTGGCAAGGGAAGGAGCGGCCGTTGGCGTCGCCGACATCATCGAGGCAAACGCAGTTGCCGTCGCCGGCGAGATAAACAAGGACATCGGTCGGGCGATGGCGATGAGAGTGGACGTGACCGATGAATCACAAGTTGAGCAAATGGTCACCCAGACCGTCAACCAGCTTGGCCGGCTCGACATTCTGGTCGCAAATGCCGGAATCATTCAGGTCTCCTACCTATTGGACCACGAGCTGGAGGACTGGAACAAGCTGATGGCGGTAAACGTGACCGGCGTCTGGCTGTGTTGCAAGTATGCGGCCAAACCGATGATCGGTCAGGGCCCGGGCGGCAAGATCATCATCGCCGCCTCCGGCGCGGCCAAGATCGCCTCCCCACGTCCGCATGGCGCATACACCGTGAGCAAACACGCCGTACTCGGACTGACTCGTTCGCTGGCTCACGAACTGGCGAAGCACAAGATAAACGTTAACGCCTATTGCCCTGGCATCGTTGATACGCCGATGTGGGAAAAGATAGACCGCGAGGCCGGCGCCATGGCCGGCTTGAAGCCGGGCGAGTTGAAGGCGCAGACGGTTAGCACGGTGCCGTGGGGCCGGATCGAGACGCCGGAGGACGTTGCCAACCTGGTCGCCTTCCTTGCCTCAAGCGAATCAGACTACATGACTGGCCAGGGAATCAACATCAACGGCGGCACGGTTATGCACTAGGCAAGTAGGGGCGGTTAGCGAACCGCCCTACTTTTGCAACGCCGCTGCTTGTGAGCGTCTCTTACATCTATTCGGTGGGTCTAGTAAAGCTGAGAGTGTACCAGTACAAAGAACCAGCATCCGTCCCGCCGAAGTCAGTCAGGTCCGAGCCAATCAAAAAGTCAGGGTTGCCATCCTTATTTATGTCGCCAACGCTGATAACGTGATGGCCCATGTTCGTGCTCAGTCCAGCGCCGTTGATACGCGCCAGAGGTATCCCCTGCTTGCCGGAGAATATCTTGGCGTAGCCGGAATCCGTATGCTCCGGCGGATATGAACCGTCCGGATTCTGTCCGTCACCCCGCGGCGCGCCAATCATAATTTCAACTACGCCATCTCCATCCATATCTGGCACTACCGCTAGCGCGTCGCCGAAGACATCACCGGTGTTCCCAGGAAGGCTACCAGTGCTTGGACTCTCGTGGACGGGCGTACCTGCCTCTGACTGGGTAGAACAGAACCACGTTCGCCGTTAAAACGATGAATAAGGGAGAAGTCAGCGCCGGAATACACATAAACGCTTCCCGTCCGGGGAAAGCCCTCTTTGCCAGGAGGCCCCTGTAAGCCGGCCCGCGCCTCCGGCGAGCCGACAATGATGTCAGGCACCCCGTCACCGTTAACATCTACTCCGGCGCCTGGTGTAGGAAGATATACGGTGGTCTGTCCGAATGACCCGGTCGGTTCATCCGGAGGTGGCGTTAGGCGACGAAGGAGCGAATAGTCTTTGCCGGAGTAGATGTTGACGTAGCCAGACCTCGTCGGAATGCCGCCTGCCTGGCCACCATCACCCTGGCTAGCGCCGATGGCCAAATCCGGATAGCCATCGCCATTCAGATCGCCTAGCGGCATAACAGACCGACCCAGGAAGTCATTCGCGGCCCCACCATCGAACCGGTGAAGGACCGAGAAGTCAGCGCCCGAGATCAGGTATCCGCTGCCAGCGTTTTTCAGACCACCAGGACTGGCTCTGTGAGCGCCCACGAAGATGTCGGGAACTCCGTCCTTGTTTATGTCTCCGACTATCGTGGCCGGCCGGCCAAGCCTGGAACCGGCTTCGCCATCCAGCCGAAACATCAGGGCCTTCTCCCGCGGCGCCCCTCGCAAGAGGGCAGCGCCATTGAAAACGAAGACGGTCCCCGCATCAAGTTGTGGGACACCATTTACAACTGGATCAGCTAGCCAGGCCCCAACCAGTAGTTCTGGGATACCGTCTTTATCAAAGTCGGCAGTGGCGATTGACTGGCGGAAGCCTAGTTCGCCGGTGCCATTCGTTGTCGGCTCCCCATCCACCTGGTAGAGGAGGGCGTCCTTCAGCTCAGCGCCCTTCAGCAATGCGGCGCCGGAAAAAACGTAGACGCTGCCTTCATTCGCGCCGGCAGTGCCGCCGGGGTCCGCCCTGGGCGCTCCAACAATTAGATCGAGTGTGCCATCGCCATCCATATCGTCCACTACAGCAAATATGCCAAATCGTTCTCCGACAACGCCTGGCCCTCCTTCGTATCTATTCACCCCATCTAGCCGGCGGACAAGAACGAGGGTGGCGACGCCGCCGGCTTGGGTTGAGAGTCCGGCTTCCGGCGTTGCATGGCCGTGCAGAGAGGTGGGAGTGTGCTCCGAGGATGGTGTGATGGTTTGGATGGCAACGGGGGTAGGCGTCGGCTGGATAGTGACGCAGCCGGCCAGAATAACTATAGCGATGAATAGAATCCTAAGCGAACGAAGCAAAGGGCAGGTGCCACCTGTTCACATAGCTA
>JBCLEL010000169.1:0-5422 GCA_038913435.1 Chloroflexota bacterium | reverse complement strand
TTCCCCTGCGACCTCTGCGTTCTCGGCGGTTTTCGGAAGACTACCTAGCGGTGACTAGCGCCTTCCGCCGCGCCGCAATCGCATTTTCAATCGTCTCGAAGTCCTCGGCTGGTAGCAGATGGACGTTGCCCTGGAAGGCCAGCTTCCAGTGTTGAGGCGGCCACTTCTTGATGAACTGCAACTGGTCCAAAAGCGATTCGGCCAGGACGAACTCGCCGGCTGGCAGGATTTCGTCGGGCTTGATGTGGAAGCGGAACGGGTACTCCTCGCCTTCCTTTTTGCTGACCCAGATTGGCGAGTGGTCCTCGAAGTATTCAGAGGTGATGGTGGCGGCGCCGGCGAAGCCCATGACGCCGGTGCAATAGTAGAGCACTCGGTCGCCGGGCCGCATGTTTTCCGCCTTCTTGCGGTGCCGGCTCTTGATTCCCTGGATAGTGAAGCCGTGCGCCCGCGAGGTCTCAAAGTTGTCAGCCGAGCTGACCAGCATCCAGTAGTTCTTTGCCACTGTCCTCCCCCTACACGAATTGGCCGTGCCCACTGGCAGTCGTTGAGTCGGTGTTTGATCGCCGGCGTCATTTTACCACGGGAGCTAGGCCGCCGGCAGGGGAACCTCTCCTCGCCAGAGTCGAGTCTTCGACCTGGCCCTCTCCGACGCGGAGAGGGAAATCTCCCCTTCCCGCGCCGGGAAGGGGCTAGGGGTTAGGTCAACCACCACCCGCCGGTCGCGGCCTGCTCCGCGGCGCCATCTTTCCATCGCTCAGGCCGGGCAACATCGTTTATTTCCCGAAATAGCAGTTTAACAACCGGCGTTTTTGTGCCATCCCAAGTACAAACATGTGTAAAGGATCATATGGGAGGTCTGGGGGGCGGCTCCGTGGAAGTGGATGTTTCCCTATTCAGCTCCCCAAACCAGGAAGCCAATATTGCAAGATCCCTTCTGGCCGTCCGGGTCGCGGTACCTATAGGCAATGATCAAGAGCGGCCGTGTTGCTCGACCGGTGTCGGGAGGAATGATCTCGAATTTCCGACTGATCTGCTTGTCTGGGGCAACGGAACTATCGTTATCATGTTGTTGTGGAATGGGCCCCCCGCCATTGAAGAAGTTCCCTGTGACGAAGTTTCCGTCCGCATCGTAGACGTAGATGCCCCCGGGACCTAGATTAACCCATGCCTGCGTCTTATCGCCGTCGTTCGTCACCACGAGATTCAGGTACAGCTTCCCATCGGCTCCGGGCTGTACCTCACCACTAAGCAGGACTACTCTCGGGCACGCCATCGCCTGCTTGCCGCTCATTGCCGCAGCACGATCCGCTTCCGATGCGAACAGACCCTTAGGCACGACGCCTGGGGCAACCTCGACAGATCTGTTGCTTGAGAGGGTGACCACCGCTGATACCACGTCGCGCGCCTCGGGAACGTTGGCGTAAACCGCCATCCGGGCAGCGCCATTTGGCGGGATTAGGACGTCGAAGCCGCTGTTCGGCCCATGTTTTGCTTGTACGACTCGGCCGTCCTGTAAGCCACCGCGGGAGTCTTTGATCTGCACCTTCAGTGACTCAAGCGGAAGCAAGTGCCACGTGCTCGTGAGATTCTGGACCCAGAGCTCCGTGCCCGCGAGCTTGAACCCCTCCCGAACGTTGGACGGCGATGCATCATATGCATGATACGCCCTTTGGCTAATGAGTCCTTGGGCATCGGCTCCGAAGCGAAAGGGCGAGATCGATAACTTCGCCCATGTATCCCCAGGCACGTTGCCACTCGGCGCGGGAGTGAGCGCCGGCTTTGGCTGGGCTACGGCGGTTGGACTAGGCGGCGCCTTCGGCTGGGCAGCGGCTGTCTGCAAAGCGGCAATCTGTTGCTGTTGGCTAGCGATCTGCGTCGCCTGAGCGTGAACGGTGGCATCAGGAGTCACACCGGGCGCTACTGGAGCGGCGGGTGCGCAAGCGGCCAATAGGATGCACGCTGCCACCAGAGACACTCCTTGGAGTCGTAAATCGATCATCGAGTTCCCTCCTTTCGCCCGCGAAGTATACACGCTGGGGCGGCATCCGAGATCTCCCGGTCGCAGTCCGCACACTTCACCGGCGGCGGCGATCATCTCATTGGCTCATTCATATCTTCTCTATTTCGGATAAGATGTTTTGCAACTGATGCTTTAGCTTCGGCAGTTCTTGCTGGATGACCTCCCAGGTCAGCTCGATGTCAACCCGACCGTACTCGTGAATGAGGCGGTTGCGCATACCAACGATGCGCTGCCAGGGCACGTCAGGATGCTGGTCTTTCAGTTCCTGGGGAAAGTTGCGGGCGGCCTCGCCAATAATCGCCAGCCTGCGGATGACTGCGTCCTGCAGGAGTGTGCTGTCCGTAAACTCGCCTTTGTCCACGCGCCTGATGTACGTCTCAATCTTCCCGATGGCTTCGAGGATGTCTCGCACACAAATGGTCGGGTCTTTGCTCATAATATAGCAATCTGCTCGGATAGCACCCGGTCCTTAAGCAGTGGATGGATGCTACGGTAGGTGATCACATCCACCTCCCGCCCAAGGGCCTCCGCAAGGTCGATCTCCAGGCCCGCAAGGTCAAGCAGGCTTGCCCCCATCGGCATATCCACCAACAGGTCAATGTCGCTCTTCTCTGCCAACTCGCCACGGGCCAACGAGCCAAACAATCCGGCCCGCCGCACGCCGTAGCGTTGTAGGATGGGAAGTATTTTCCCCTTCACCTCCTCGATAGATGGTTGCGCCGGTCTGGTGATTGGTCTTTCCTTCATAATCGCCGAGTATACCACCGGAATCTGAACTGTTACTATCGCCCAGGCGGATTGACAGTTACAATAGCCGAGGACGACCAATGGTTGTGCGTGGCTAATACTTAGGTGATGGAAGGTCAGGCCGATGCAATATCGCCGCCTCGGAAAGACCGGCTGGCAGGTCTCAACCGTTAGCATGGGATGCTGGGCTCTCGGCAACCAGTGGGGGCCGGTTGATGAGGGAGAGGCGATTCGCACTGTCCATGCGGCGATTGACCTCGGCGTCAACCTGTTTGATACCGCCGACGCCTATGGCATGGGGCTGAGTGAGGAACGGCTTGGCAAGGCGGTTCGGGGCCGGCGCGACCAGGTCTACATCACGACAAAGGTTGGCAACTTCGCCCGCCGGCTGGCCCACCAGCTCTCATTTGCGACGCCACACCACGTCTATCTCTGCTGCGACGCTAGCCTGGGGCGGATGAAGATTGACTCGATTGACTTTTATCAGTGCCACATCGGTGACCTCGGCGACCCGTCGGTCTTCCTGGAAGCGTTCGAGCGGTTGGTTGAGGTCGGCAAGATCCGACACTATGGTATTTCGACTAACTCGCTCGACGTACTGCGTCGCTTCAATCGCAATGGGAGATGCGCCACCTGTCAGCTCAACTACAGCCTGTTGAGTCAGAATTGGGGGCGTGACCTGCTGCCATACTGCCAGCAGAACGACATTGGCACGCTTATTCGCGGCCCGCTTGCCCAAGGAGTGTTGGCCGGCAAATTCGCCGCCGACACCGTCTTCACCGACTCGGTCCGGCAGGGTTGGAACGAAGGTGAGGGACGCGCCCGTTTTTTGACCCAGCTCAATCGGACGGAGGAATTGCGCTTTCTGGAAAAGCCTGGTCGCACGCTGGCCCAGGCGGCGCTCCAGTTTGTCCTGGCAAATCCGGCCGTGACCTGCGCGATCCCAGGGGCCAAAAGCGTCGCCCAGATCGGGCAGAACGCGGCGGCGGCTGATGGGGCGCTTAGCGCCGAGGAGCTTGCCAGAGTGGCGGAGATCTCCGCTGGCTGGTGACGTGCGCGCTCATCGTGGGTGGGCGGCAGAGGTGAGAGGTGTCAACAGCATCGTCAATGCTAGTCGTGGCCGGCCACGTCGCCGTTCCCCTGACCAATCATTTTGGAGTACAATACCTTACATCCAGTTTGTTGCTACTTACGACGGCGCCGACTACTCCAATGCAAAATTGAGGGGAAGAAGATGCCAGAGCCTTTAGGGATGCCCCGACTCGGAATGATTATGACCGAAGGCGCCGTCTCGCGCTGGTTGAAGGAGCAAGGCGCTGCCGTGCGAAAGGGTGAGCCAGTAGTAGAGGTCGAGAGCGACAAGTTCACCCACATCATCGAGTCGCCGGGGTCAGGCGTCTTACATAGAATTGTCGAGGAAGGCGTAGTAGTGCCGGTCGAGAGTCTTCTGGGCTTGATACTGGCGCCAGGGGAAACAGCGCCCGCCGAGCTATCCGCCATAGCGCCGGCAGTAAGAGAGACTTCGGCTGTCGAAGCGGTCAGCGCGCCGGTCGAGCCGGCGCCGGCCGGCCACATCATCGCGACGCCGATAGCCCGCCGGCTCGCAAGCGAGGCCGGCGTTGACCTGAGCCGGGTCGCAGGTTCCGGCCCCGGCGGCCGGATCGTCGAGAGCGATGTCCAGCGGGCAATCCAGGCGCGCGCAACGCCGGCAGCCAGCCAACGTCCAGCCGGCGAGCAGCGAGCGCCGCTGTCTGGGATCCGCCAGGCCATAGCTCGCCGGATGATGCAAAGCGTGGCCGGCAGCGCGCAAGTGACCTTGCACCGCGAGATTGACGCCACTTCGTTGGTCCGCCGGCGGGCCGAACTTAACTCGAAAGCCGGCGCCAAAAAGGTATCCTTTGACGCGCTGCTGATTAAGGCGTTGGCGGTAGCGGCCGCCGATTTTCCTTCGCTCAACTCACGGATCGAGGGCGAAGAGTTGGTCATCGCCGGCCAGGTGAACGTCGGCTTCGCGGTGGCGGTTGAGGGCGGTTTGGTAGTGCCGGTGGTTCGCAACGCCAACCAGAAGTCGGCGCCGGAGATCTCGGCCGAGATTGACAACCTGAGCGAGCGCGCTCGCCGAGGGGAGCTACGTCCAGCGGATGTTCAGGGCGGGACCATCACAATCACAAATCTCGGCGCTTATGGAGTTGACCAGTTCACGCCGATCCTTAACCCGCCGCAGACCGCTATACTTGGAGTTGGCAGGATAGCCGAGCGTCCTTATGCGATCAATGGACTGCTCGGCGTGCGTCCGACGGCGCATCTGAGCCTTACCTTCGATCACCGGGCGGTGGACGGCGCGCCGGCTGCCCAGTTTTTGGGCCGGGTGGTTGAAGCGTTGAACGAGGGCGTCGAGTAATGGCTCCAATACCAATTGTCCTTGAGATAATTGCAAGAATGGTTCCGGCACAAATTATGGTTTTTTGAACTAGCAGTTGGCATAAAGCAACCCTAGTGTTAACTCAAACGAGGTCTTAGTGCATGATCAGGCGACCCTTTTGGGAATGGTGGAATGATCTTCCGGTGGGCAGCCAAACTGTAGGGCTGGGGCTAATCCCCAGCCGAATTAGGAAGCGAGCGGGGGACAAGCCCCGCGCTGCGGGACCTTGC
>JBCLEL010000168.1:0-5499 GCA_038913435.1 Chloroflexota bacterium | reverse complement strand
ATTCCTGATGTGACAGCGGATAAGCTAAGGTGTGTGAATGAATTTCAGATTGACGGAAGTTAGAGATCAGATGATTGACACGATAAGAGGTAGGCGCCGCCTCTCACTTGCGACATTGTGGCAGACGACTCGCGGATACCTGGTCTCAGTAGCCGGCGTTATCCTGTGCACCGTAATAGTGATCCTCACGCCCTGGCAGGAACGGCTAGCAACCGTCGTCCTGTTTTATCTTATAACGGTGATCGCCAGCACGCTTGCCGGCGGGCTAGGTCCTGGCGTCTTGGCCACGTTGTTAGCTTTGTTCGCGACTAACTACTTCTTGGAACCTCCCATCTACGGGGTAACCGTCGTAGACCCCTTCGACTACCTTGTGGCACTTTTCTCATTTCTAGTGGTCGCCGTCATAATCAGTCACCTTCTAACTCGCCTGCGGGCCGAAGCCAGCACCGCCCTCCAGTGCGTGCGTGAAGCGCGGCTTAGCGCCGAACTGATGCAAGCTGCCAGCGAAGTAGAAGGGTTGCAAGCCACCGCACAAGCGGTCGTTAATTGGGCGATTCGGAGCATTGGCGTTGAGGGATGTGCGATGCTATGGCCCACCCCACCAGAACGACTTAGCGTAATTGCCGCCGCCGGAACGCTACGTGATCGCGCCGATACCGAATTGGCTCAAACAGACGATGCAGCGCAAGCAATGATCGGCGCCACGCCGCTGTACGCCGATGGCCAAGGCGACGTGTACCTGCCGCTTGTAACAAGGAATGGGCCAATCGGTGTACTCTGGTTGGCTACACCGCCAGAGTCAATCCCTGACTACCTGCTCCGCAAGGAGTTTCTGCCCTCATTGAGCCGGCAAATCGGACTGGTTGTTGAGCGTGCCCAGCTCCACACCGACGCGACGGAGACGGAGATATTGCGTCGAAGCGATGAAGTTAAGTCAGCCCTATTGTCCACCGTGTCGCACGAACTGCGGACGCCGCTGACGGTAATCCGGGCAGCAGCGACAACCCTGCTACAGCTCGACGTCAGCGAGAACGATGGAACGCGCCAGGAGCTTGCCAGGTCAATTGACGAAGAGGCGCATCGCCTTCACCGATTGGTCGGCAACCTACTCGACATCTCAAGGATTGAATCCGGCGCCCTAAAGTTGGAGACTGGCTGGTACGATCTGGGAGAACTGCTGCGAGAAGCGCTATCTCGCCAAAATCCGAGATTGGGCAACCGACATGTCGAGCTAGACATACCTGAAGAACTACCGCCAGTTGAGGTAGACTATCTGCTGATTGACCGCGTTATCGTCAATTTATTGGAAAACGCTGCGCGGTACACATCTCCTGATTGCCGGCTAAACATCTCGGTCCAACGGAACAACAGGCTTGTCCAAGTGACAGTAGCTGACGAAGGGCCAGGCATACCGGACAACGATCTTCCACAAATCTTTCAGAAGTTTCATCAGATTGCGGGACGCAAGGGCGGTATCGGACTCGGACTTCCTATCTGCAAAGCAATAATCGAAACGCACGGAGGCGAGATGTGGGCAGAATCGCCCACGATCAGCGGCCAGGGTCTGGCCATGCATTTTACTATCCCTCTCGATCGGGAGACTCGGAGTGAAATCTACGCAGCCAATTTCTGGGAGGGTGTGTGAGAAGCGGGTCTGCGTCGCCCGCCTCAGGCGGGGCGCTTGGCGAGCGGTCTAAAGGCCGGCCGGGGGAGTGCAGAGGGGCGCAAGCCCTTTTGCCGGGGGCTAGGGGTGTCCCCTACAGAAATTCCCCTTCTCCCGCGCGCGGGAGAAGGGGATCAAGGGGATGAGGGCCGTACCCGGCTCACCTGTATGGCTTTCCACACACTCTATGAACCAGTGAGGTAAACCAGGGTGCCAGCGAGGGTGTTAGTTGTTGATGACGAAGTGGAGATTCGACGGGTCCTCCGCGCCGGACTGAGCGCCCAGGGCTACTCGGTCGAAACCGCCGGCGGCGGGCTGGAGGCTCTGACTCTCATCGCACAATACCGTCCCGATGTAATACTTCTTGACCTGAATATGCCCGATTTGCAAGGCACTGAAGTTATTCGACAGGTGAGAACCTGGTCAAAAATTCCGATCATAGTGCTTTCGGTTCAGGGGCTAGAGCGGGACAAGGTTGACGCGCTCAACTTGGGGGCGGACGACTATCTTACCAAGCCATTCGGAATCGAAGAGCTGGTCGCTCGAATCCGAGTCGCTTTGCGCCGCGCCGGCGGGACGGAGCCGATCGGGGCCATTTTCCGGACAGCAGACCTCAGCATAGACCTTGAGAAACGGCTTGTGACAATGGCAGGCCGCGAGGTCGCATTAAGTCCGACCGAGTACGGCGTTCTCAAGGTTCTCGCCCAACACGCCGGCAAGGTCCTCACGCACCGGGCGCTGCTTCAAGCCGTTTGGGGACCAAACTACCGAACCGAAGACCATTATCTGCACGTGTATATCCGCCGATTAAGGCAGAAACTAGAGCCAGACCCGGCCAACCCCCGATACTTCATCACCGAACCCGGCGCCGGTTATCGCCTGACGCTGGAATAGTTTCAGCCAGTCTTCCCATTGCGAGCTTTTGACGAATATTGTCAGGCCGATTTCGATCTTGGATGAATGGCTCAAAGCCCCTTCCCGCGCCGGGAAGGGCTTGGAGTTAGGATAAGCGGGCGACCGGCTGAATAATTGGCTTTCAACCGAAAAGTTCTGCGCTTGCCGATGCGGTCCAACCTCTTCCTAGCCCTCCCCGACGCCTGACAGGGGTATGTATAGCAATCCCAGAATTCGTTGGTCATCTAAATGCCGCCACGACTGCTGTTTTACGCCCTCACCCCACCCTCTCCCGCTGGGAGAGGGTGGGGTGAGGGCGCTAAATCGGCGCTTGCCTCTCCTTTGGGAGAGGCCGGCTCGTCCTTCCCTGGAAGGACGAGCCGGGTGAGGGTTAGGCGTTGACCCTCTACACCTTACCTGCCCTTGTCAGCTCCCCGACGCGGGGAGGGAATATCTTAACGCCCAAAGCTACGCTGGATCAACACTATCCCGCGTGCATCCACTAGCCGGCAGCAAACTCCACGTTATGTTATTCAGTATTTATTGCGTTTTTTTATTATTTGTTGAGCCCATTTTTAGACCTCATTGCTCGACAATTACGAAAGTCAATTAAACGCAAAGCAGGGCGTGTCTAAACTGATGGCAGAAAAAGAATCAACCAGCAAATCCGGTGCGACGTCAGCGCAATGGATCCTGTTGGCAGAGGGTAATAAGTCGCACGCCCAATTCGTTGAAAAATCGGTGGCGCGCTTTTATCAGGTTGAAACAGTCGCCACCGCGCGTCGGTTGGTGGCCGCCGACCTCAGTGGTTTCACTGCCCTCCTTCTGGCCAACGAATTGGCAGATAGGAAAGGACTGGATGCGCTCCGCGATATGGTCCGGGTCGGCGAGCTACCAATTCCGGTGCTGTTTCTTATTGTAACTATTCAGCCTGGAGGGTCGGGATGAGTGGGGTGCCCAGCGAAGACCCGATCAATCGCCGTCAGCAGATTCTGGCCTTGCTTGCGCATGGTGGAAAGGTAGCTGCGAATGCGACAGAAAGCGCTCGCCCCGTCCTCGCTGCGAAAGCAGCCGGAGATCTTCTGCTGGACTTTCATCATCCGGATGTCCCGTTCCGCCAGGCTGTTGTCAAACGGCACGCGAAAGTCCGCCATGAACGCGAGGACCGCCTGCCGATAAAGACTCAACCGATCCAGCAGGTTCTTGGCTTTACCAAAACCATCATTTTTAATATGATGGGTATAAATAAACATCTCCGAAGAGGAGTCGGGGGGCTATGGCTTACTAATCGCCTGCTCATTGTAGGCAGATTGTTTTCAACCGTAAGTCAGCATCATAAACTCCTTGAGATCGCCACATACAGCCCAGAAGCTCCTTTGCCGAATGCGCCCTGTGATCAAGAAAAGTATCGCTATATCGAGCGGCATATAAATATCCTGACGCTTTTTTCGGTCGTAGGTTTTGTTTGTATCACCATAAGCGCTACCAGGCTGTATCTTGGAGAACCATGGCTCTACCCATTATTTTTTCTCTTGGGTTACTCGGTATTTTATTTTGCATTTTCGTTAAGGGTAAATTTATTTCCAGTTGACTTTGACCTCAAGAAACATCAGATACTTATAGCTCAATGGCCCCTAACCTCTCTCTCTCATCCTTCCGTAGATGTGTTCTTGCCAACCTGTGGCGAGCCGATAAGCGTATTACAAAATACATGGGACGGCGTTGTGAAGATGCAATCTGCTTATCTTGGTTTGGTTAACGTCTATTGTTTGGATGATGCGCACAGTCAAGAAGTAAAGCAGTTGGCCAATCGCTACAAATTTCATTATCTCGCACGACCCAATAGAGGATGGTTCAAGAAAGCCGGTAATTTGCGTCATGGCTTTGAAAATTCCTCTGGGGACTTCATTGCTATATTCGACGCAGATTTTAAACCTAGGCATGACTTTCTAAATGAGTTACTACCGTATTTTTATAATGATAACAAATTAGGCATTGTTCAGACCCCGCAGTATTTTGAGGTAAGCGATAAGCAAAACTGGCTCGAACGAGGTGCTGGCGCCGTACAAGAGTTTTTCTATAGAGCAATTCAAGTATCAAGGCAGATGCACGGAGGAGCAATTTGCGTAGGCAGCAATGCGATTTATAGGCGCAAGGCTCTGCAAGAGATAGGCGGAACTGCCCTCATCGAACATTCAGAGGATGTGCATACTGGGTTTCAGTTGCGGCGCAAGGGATGGCACTTGCTGTACATCCCAGTCATTCTTGCTAAAGGATTATGTCCTTCGGAACTTCCCGGATTTTTCAAGCAACAGTATCGCTGGTGCATGGGTTCGATAAGTTTACTCTCTTCGCGCGATTTTTGGAGCACCAAGCTTCCTCTAAGGACCCGTATGTGTTACGCCTGCGGCTTTATGTATTATATTCATACGGCAATTTACGTTATCTTCACTCCCGTAGTGCCTCTTATTATGCTGCTCGCTCTGCCCGAAGAAATAAAACTGCTTAACTATGCCTTGATATTCCCAGCCGTTTTCTATCTGTACGTTATCATGCCTGTTTGGCATAAATCAAAATATGGTATTGAGACTGCATCTGTAAAGCTTGTCTATGGTTGGGCGCACTTTTTTGCATTAATGGATCGCATTTGTAACGCCGCGATGGAGTGGCATCCTACTGGGGCGACTCATAAGAAAGACAGTAAGTACAACCAATTCCGTATAGGTGTCATTATATTTAACCTTATCCCAGCTATTATTTGGATACTAATCGCATGTTGGTATGTATGGACATGGAATTTATGGGATTTCTTGCCCATCCTTGTTTTTGGTATCTATTATTTTTTTATAGTTATTAAAGTTGTTTTGTATAAGGATACGCCTCGTAAACAGTTTGAACCTGATACGGGTGTATTGCATGGCGAGCGTAAACTCGAAATTGCT
>JBCLEL010000167.1:0-5530 GCA_038913435.1 Chloroflexota bacterium | reverse complement strand
TCATCTTAGTGTCTTTGTGGTTAGATTCCGGCGCTCGGTAATTGTTGGCGCGAGGCGACGACGAAGGCAGCGGCGATCTCCTTGCTATGGGTCAGGCTGATAGCAAAGTGGTTCAAGCCGATCTTTTCGGCCCGCTTGGCCGCGCCGCCATGCAAAAGGACATGCGGCTTGCCGCGCCGGTCCGGCACTATCTCGATCTCGCGCCAGCCAACCCCGCGTAGGCCGGTGCCCAGGGCTTTGGTGACCGCCTCCTTGCCGGCAAAACGGGCCGCCAGCTCCGGGATGCGTCCACGACTGTACCGTATCTCGCGCTCAGTGTAGATGCGGCGGAGAAACCGCTCGCCGAACTGTTCGAATACTTTGCGGATGCGACTGATTTCGATGAGGTCAACACCGGTCGCCAGGGAAACCGGGCCTTCACCAGAAAGATCGAGCACGAACATCCACCTGCTAGGCCGAGAGTGACTTGCTTGGGCAGGCCGCCGGCTGGTCTGCGGTCATGTTATATCATCGGGCGAACATAGACCCTATTTCGGGATATGTCCGCTAGACTGAAGTCCGGGCGCTTGCGAATAACCCAATGATCTTTGACAACTGAATTGGGTAATAGGCGAAGCTCGTAGCGCGGGGGCTTGTCCCCCGCAACAGGCAGGGCGGCGGGGCACAAGCCCCCGCCCTACAAGTACCTGATCAAGTTGTCAAATCTCATAAGGCAGCTTCCAAGCTCGGAAATAAGCGCCCGGCTTTTAGGCCGGCGACTGGAATTGTCTTTGTTCAACCAGTTGGTATTAGCCGGCTGGATGCGACCCGGCCGCGCTCGCTCGGCGGTCGCCGTCCCTTAATGTGAGCCGGCGTTCGATCAGCCGGCTGGCCCGCTGGACGATCTCGACTTCGTTTGGGTAGGACATCCGCGTCACCGCTTCATCAATCGGTGCCCACTCTACGTGGTCGTACTCCGGATCATGCAGCGAAAAGTCGCCACCAGAAGGCGCCATCAAGTAGTAACGGACCGACTTGTGGTAGCGGGCGCCTTTGAAGACGAAAGTGTAGCTGACCTCGCCAATCGGCTCTAGTATGCGAACCAATAGACCCGTCTCCTCGCTGGCTTCTCGAATGGCCGTCTGTTCGGAGGACTCGCCGGGGCGCGGCGTGCCTTTCGGCAGAGCGCAGATTCGCGGCTGCTCCCGTCCGACCAGGACGATCTCCGGCCCGGGGTTGCCGACCTGGAATATGACGCCGCCACAGGAGGTGGCGAAAGCCCGGCGAAGCTTCCTCACGACGACCGCTCCGATGAGCGCCGGCGGGCGAGAGTTAGGATGCCAATGATGCTTTTGGCGTCGGATATGACGCCTTGGTCAACGGCTTCCAGACATTGGGCCAGCGTCAACCGCTCGACTGCGATCTCCTCGTCCGGCTCTTTGCTCAGGGCGTCGGCGGCTAGATCGGTGGCCCAGAAGATGTCCAGGTATTCGTTACAGAAGCCCGGCGCCGGGTAGAAGCCGGCCAGGCGCTCGATGCGGTTGGCCCGGTAGCCGGTCTCTTCGCGTAGCTCGCGATGGGCGCAATCCAGGGCCGGCTCCCTGTCCTCACGAGTGCCCGCCGGCAGCTCCAACGTCGTCTGCCGGACCGGGTGCCGGTACTGGCGGACCAGCAGGATGCGTCCATCCCTGTCCTCGGCGACTAGCGCGACACTCCCAGGGTGGACGACCACCTCACGCGTAGCCTCAAACCCGCCAGCAGTCTTGATCCGATCCAGCCGCACCTCGACGACGCGACCTTTGTAAATCTGCTCTGATGAAATCAGCCTTTCAGTCAATCAATTACTTCCTTTGCACGCTGGCTAGTTGATCCCGTTTCCAATCTTCGGCCCGCTCGATCATATCCTGCGCGTTCTGCTGAGCCGTCGCGCTGTCGCTGACGCCGGACAACATCGCCGCCAGCTCTCTCACCCTGCGCTCGCCCTCAAGGGTGGTCACTGAGGTTACACTGCTCGACTCGTCCTGCGATTTCGCAATCAGAAAATGCCGGCTGGCGAAACAGGCGATCTGGGGCAGGTGGGTCACGCAGATCAACTGGCGCTGCTGCGCCAGCTTCCACAGCTTTTCGCCGACGACCCAGCCGGCCCGTCCGCCAACGCCGGCGTCAATCTCGTCAAACACCTGCACCGGCACGCCGGCCGTTCGGGCGAGGACCGACTTCAACGCCAACATCAGCCGCGAGGTCTCGCCGCCGGAGGCTACCCTGATCAGTGGCCGCAAGGGGCTGCCGGGATTCATCGAGACGTGAAATTCTACCTGATCAATCCCCGTCGAGTCGAATGCGACCGGCCGGCCGTCATCCAGGAGTAACCCCTGCGGATCGTCGCGTTGTTGGATATTCACCACGAAGCTTGCGCCGGCTAGGGCAAGATCCGCTAGCTCTTGATTTATCGCCAAAGCGAGTTGCTCGGCAGCCATTTGGCGACCTGATGATAGCTCAGACGCTAGCTTAGCTAGCCGCCTGCGCAACGAGTCTCGCTCATTCTCCAGCCGGCTGGAGCGTTCCTCGCGGTGAAGCAGCGTCTCTAGCTCGCTGGCGGCCGAGTTGGAGTAAGCTAGAACCTCCTCGATTAAGTCACCGTACTTGCGCTTCAGCGATTGGATCAGGTGGAGACGCTCTTCGATCTGGGCAAGCCGGTCCGGGTTAAACTCGATCTCGTCACGGTAGCTCCGGAGCCAGCGGGCCACATCTTCTAACTGGTAGAGAATGGCTTCCAACGCGGTCATCTGCTGCTCGACAGAACGGTCATAGTGTTTCAACGCGCTCAATTGGTTGATCGCCTCGCCGACAAGCTCTAGCGCCGAGCGTTCCTCGTCGGATGACAGCAGCTTGTAGGCGGCGTCGGCGCCGGTCGAGAGAGCTTCGGCGTTGACCAACCGGTTATGCTCGGCTAATAGCTCGCTGTCCTCACCGACGACCAGGGAGGCCCGGTTTATCTCGTCAATCTGATAGCGCAGCAGGTCTATCCGGCGCTCGGCTTCGCGGGCGCTGCGCTCCAGATCGGCGATTTCGCGTTCGACCCGTCGCAGTTCGTCCACCAGCCGGCCAAAGTCAGCGCGCTTTTCAGTGAGGCCGGCGTAGGCGTCGAGGAGCCGGAGGTGCACCGGCGTCCGCAAGAGGCTTAGATGTTGGCTCTGGCCGTGGATGTCCGCTAGCTCCGCGCCGATGCGTTGCAAGGTTGCGACCGGCGTCATCGCGCCGTTCACCCGGGCCGTATTACGGCCAGAGCTGGTGATCTCGCGGCTGATGATGAGTTCATCGCCGGTCAGCTCGATACCGGCCTCCGCAAAGACCGGCCTCAACTGGTCAAGCGGCCGGATATTGAACACCGCCTCGATGCGGGTGCGGTCGGCGCCAGGCCGGATGAAATCGGGGCCTAGCCGTTCGCCGAGAATCCCGCCTAGCGCGTCAATGAGGATGGATTTGCCGGCGCCGGTCTCGCCGGTCAGCACGTTTAGGCCGGGGGTGAACTCAAGCTCGGCCCGATCAATGATGGCGAAGTCGGAGATGCCCAGCCAGACTAGCACTGGCGACGCCTGTTTCAACTAATCGTCGGGCCCCATCCAGAAGCGGTCTGGTCGCAGCCGCTTGACCAGCGTCTGGAAGAAGTAGTTGGGCGGTTGCGCCCGCAAAAAGAGGCAAGGTCGTTCATCGGCGCGCACCCGCAGGCGCTGGCCGTCCTTGAGCCGGTAGTCCTCTTGCCCATCAATACTCAAAAGCATATCTATATCGCTGAACACTTCAAAGTCAATCTTGCAGGTGGCGGACAACACCAACGGATGGGAAAACGTCAGATAGGGCACTATCGGCGTCAGGACGATGTTCGGCAGTTGGGGATCGAGGATCGGCCCGCCGGCGGCCAGCGAGTAAGCGGTCGAGCCGGTCGGCGTGGCGACGACGATGCCATCGCCAAAGTAGGTCGTGAACCGCACGCCGTCTATGGTGGTACGGACGCGGACGACCCTCGACAAGGCGCCGCGACTTATGACGACATCATTGAGGGCAATCATCGGCCCGTTGGACTGGCCCCTTGCGCCGGGAGCCGGCGGGGCTTCGCCATCCGGCTCGACCCTCAGCGCGAGCCGTTGCTCTAACCAGCCCTGGCCGGCCAGAAAGCCCGGCAGCTTATCTGCTGCTTCGCTGGCTTGTAGCTCGGCCAGGAAGCCAAGCTCGCCCAGGTTTACGCCAAGAACGGGGACTTGCACCGCCCAGGCTTGCCGGGCGGCGCGGAGTATGGTGCCGTCGCCTCCCAAAGTGATTGCCAGATCGCAATCGGATAGGACGCTGGTTAGAACATCGTTTTGGCTGGTCGAAACTACGGTGGAGCTGCCGCCGGTCTCCTTTACGATGGCGGCAAGCGTTCGGCTCATCTCCAGGCTGGAGGTCAGCTTGGGGTTGAAAATGATGATGACGTTGCGGCGCGGCCGGCCGACAAGTCCGGCGGGAATTGCCGACTGGATCCGGTCAGTCTCTAATGTCAAGCTCATCCTCCGTCCGTCACCAGCGCAATCTGGCTCGCTTCCTCCGGCGTCAATCCACCCTCGCCGCGCTTCAGGTACAGGAAAAACTCGCGGTTGCCGGCCGGGCCGGTGATCGGCGACTCGACAGCCCCAAAAACGCCGTAGCCTACCGAGTTTGCAAACTGAGCGACCTTCTTTAACACTTGCTGCTGCACCTCTGGCCGGCGGATGACGCCCCCCTTGCCGACCTGCTCGCGGCCGGCCTCAAACTGCGGTTTTACCAGCGCGATGATCCAACCGTCCTCTGACAACAGTCTAGCTACCGCCGGCAACACTATATCTAATGAGATAAATGAAACGTCAATTGTAGCGCCATCCGGCTGGGCCGGCAGCCGTTCGAGATAGCGTATGTTGGTCCGGTCCAACACAACTACGCGGGGATCATTACGCAGGCGCCAGGCTAGCTGCCCGTAGCCGACATCAACCGCGATGACCTTAGCGGCGCCACGTTGCAGCAGGCAATCGGTGAAGCCGCCGGTCGAAGCGCCAACGTCGAGCGCCTTCTGGCCGGCCACGTCTAGCTTGAACGCATCGAGCGCGCGTTCGAGCTTTAGCCCGCCCCGGCTGACGTAACGTTGCCTTTGGATGACCTCGATCTCAGCTTCGGCCCGGACCGCGCCGGCGGCCCTGGTCGCAACCTGGCCGGCGACCATAACCTGGCCGGCCAGGATCAACGCCTGCGCCTTTGCCCGCGACTCGGCCAGTCCGCGTTCGACCAGCGCCGAATCCAGCCTTGAGGTTGCCTTAACTGCCATCAACGTAACCTCCGATGAAGGATAGGAACGGGCCAGTGAAAAGTCAAGGAACGTTTTGGTCGGGGATTCTAACGACAATCGGCTCTGCAAGGGCGAACCGCTGGTTCGCCCCAACGTGCATAGGCGGTGGCAGTACGTAGGGTAGGAGCTTGTCTCCTACCGCCGGCTATCGGAATGTCCCGGCCAGTAGCGCGAGGGCTTGTCCCTCGCCGTGCC
>JBCLEL010000166.1:0-5531 GCA_038913435.1 Chloroflexota bacterium | reverse complement strand
GAGCTGTCCTCCCACAAGCGGCGGTCGGCCCTTTCTGTTTATCACTGGCCTGCGGATGCGTTCTGGTCATCTCAACGCGCAGACGCCTCCGTTCGGCAAACCAAGCACATTGAACGCAGTAGGACTGTTGCATGAAGGTGACCATCCTGGGGGCCCACCAAGGCGAATCCGCCGAATCCCGTTTTACCTCAATCCTCATCAATGACGACCTTGTCATTGACGCCGGCGGGCTGACCTCGATGCTGAGCCTTGAGGCGCAGTTCAAGCTGCGCCATCTGCTGATTACCCATCAGCACTACGACCATATAAAAGACCTCGGCAGTTTGGGATTTCTGCTGATGTTTCATGGTCAGATCAACGTCTATTGCACTAACGAGCTGAAAGAGATCGTTCGCAATACGATCCTCAATCATGCCATCTGGCTAGACTTCTTCACCTGGCCTACCCAGGAAAACCCCACCTATCGCCACCTGCCGATTGAACCATTGCGCCCGGTCCAGATTGATAGCTACACCTTCCGGGCGATACCATCAAACCACGTGGTGCCGACTGTCGGCTACGAGATCAAGGATACGGACGGCGTCACCGTATATTACACTGCGGATAATGGCCCGGGTTGTCATCATCACTGGCTACACACCAGTCCCGACCTGCTAATCACCGAGGTTACTTATGGCAATTCGGAGGCGGAGCTAGCGAAGCTGGTGGGCCACCTTTGCCCTTCCCAACTCCAGAACGAGCTAGAGCAGTTCCGAGCGAGCCACGGCGGCCTGCCACGAGTGATCGTGTTGCACGTCAATCCTCACCACGCCAACGCCGTTCGCAACGAGCTAGCTGAGGTTGGCAAGGCCCTCAATCATCCGATTGAGATCGCCGGCCACCGGCAGGTCATCGAGCTCTCGCCGGCGTGATATAATCGCTGAACTGGTGGCGAAACGAGTCGTTAACGATGGCCGGCTTCTGGTACGATTGACGCCGGCTTTTTTGCGAGGAATTGAAGTTGGACCTGATAAGCGCGATTGAAAAAGAACAGCTCAAGGAGAAAGTCCCTGATTTGCGGCCGGGCGACACCGTTCGAGTGGTGGTCAAGGTCGTCGAGGGCGACAAGGTGCGCGCCCAGGCGTTTGAAGGCATGGTGATCGGTATGAAAGGCGCTGGCCTCAAACACACCTTCACCGTCCGTAGGATCGCCAGCCACGGAATCGGTGTTGAGCGCACATTTCTCCTTCACTCACCGCGAGTAGAGAGCATCGAGATACTTAGGCGCGGGGATGTTCGCCGAGCAAAGCTCTACTACCTGCGAGAACGGGTTGGAAAACACGCTCGCATCAAGGAGAAGCGAGAAGCCTAGAAGGCCTAGCGGTCGAGACCTCCTCCAGCCGACCGCCTTGCTGGAACTGTCGCTTTACGATTTGGGCCGGCGCAGTGTGGTCGGCGTAGATGAGGTTGGTCGCGGCGCTTTGGCCGGCCCGGTCGTGGCCGCCGCTTGCCAGATTCCGGTTGACCTGTTGTTGTCGGACTCTTTGGACGGCTTGCGTGACTCCAAGCAGTTGACCGACGCTGGCCGACGCCGGATCGAGCGGGTTATCAAAGCTCACTGCGATGTAGCCTGCGGTGCGATGCCGCCTGAGTTGATTGACCGGATCGGCATCGCCGGCGCAACCAGACTGGCGATGGCGGCGGCGGTTGACCAACTCTCCCCCGAACCAGACTGTGTTCTGGTTGACTACTTCCCGCTGACCTGTGGCCGCTGGCCGACTTTCGGCGTTGTTGGCGGTGACGCGATCTGCGCGTCGGTCGCGGCGGCGTCAGTCGTCGCCAAGGTCTTCCGCGACAATCTCATGATCCAGGAATCGTCGCGCTGGCCGGCCTATCACTTTGCCGAGAACAAGGGCTACGCGACCAGCCGGCACCTGGCCGCCATCGCTGAAGCCGGCCCTTGCCCAATCCACCGGCGCTCTTTCCTCACCAAGATATTATGCCGATTGCCTTAACAAAGAATAATATAACCTGTAGGGGCAGGGCTTGCCCTGCCTTATCAGTGGGCGCAGCAAGCAGCGCCCCTACGCGGTTGAAAAACGTATTTGAATGAGCAATTGGTATTAGAGCCATCAACTTAATGAGCGACCGGCGCGCACAAGGCAAGCAAGGGGAAGACCGAGCAGCCACTTACCTGACGGCTGGTGGCTATACGATCATCGAGCGCAACTTCACCAGCCGCTACGGAGAGATTGACCTGGTCTGCCGCGATGGCGACACGCTGGTGTTTGTCGAGGTAAAGACGCGCCGGCCGTCCGGCTTTGGCACAGCGGCCGAGGCGGTCAGCCGGCCGAAGCAGCGCCGGCTCATCAGCGCCGCTCAGGACTACCTGCAAAAGACCGGCGACTCACATTCTTCCGTCCGTTTCGATGTCGTGACCATCGAAGGAGGAAGGGACGGCAGTCCCTCGATCACCCTGATAAAAAACGCTATCGAGTTTGAATAAAGCGGGTCGCCGGCCGCGCTTGGAGCTTACCACCCGCCGGCGAACGCCTTCAACGCCATCGGCATATACACTCGGTAAGTCTCGGCTAGGCCGGCTCAACCTCTCCCTGACCCTCTCCGACGCGGAGAGGGTCAGGGGTTAGGTTACTACCAACCGCCGGCCAGCGCCTTCAACGCCACCGGCATATATACCCGGTTGGTCTCGGCCAGCGCCGCGAACCGGCCAAGCCGGTCAATGAGCGAGACCAGCAGGTTCCGGCCGATGTCCATCGTCGAGGTGATGCCCTGGGTGACCCAACTCGACCCCTCCAACCGATACAACTGCAAGCCGCTCTCAATCGCCGGCCCCAGGTCGCTATCGGTGTAGCTGATGGTGACGGTGATGGTGTCGCTGAGGGCAACCGGCCGGCCAGATCGGCCCGCCGGCAGAAGGCTATCACCTCCTCAAAATGCTGCGCCACTTTGGTGTCCTAAACGGCGCCTTCAATTCCTTCGGAGAAATCGGGAGTGACCTCCACTCCTGCGGATTCCATGGCAGCGTTCACGAACGCTGCGTCTATTTCCGCGACTCCTTCCTGAACTGCGCGGCTGACAACGGTAGCAGCGCTTGAAAGCAGAACCCGAGGGTGTTGTCTATTCTTTAGCAAAGCGGTGATGCCGTCCTCTGTGAATGGCTTGTTCGTCCCGTCTTCTGCATGATTGATACGGTAGTGATCCAGATGGGCAACTATGATTTGACGTGCCTGATCAGGGCTAGGCAGCGGGAGCTCAACAGAGTTAGGAGAAGTTGGGTCGAGGCGTGCTATTGTGGACAACCCCGCTTCACCCCAGGCGTTCGCCAACTTCACAGAAGCCTGCTGGTGGGTGGTAAGGACGTTCGAGAAGAAGCCGTGCTCGGTGTTCTTGTACCCCGGTCGCACCGTACATAGGCCGAACTCCTTTGCAAATTCGATGCAATGCTTTCTGGTCATCTGATCAACCAGGTTCTCAATGTCGTCGATAAATAAGTATCCGCCGGCAAACCCCGCAGCACGCAGATAAAGCACCATATCGCTAAAAAGGAAGGTGCGAGAGTAATCCAAGATTTTCGTGTCACGCGGCATGTAATACGGCTCTAAACTATTGTCCTTTCGAAAGTCGCGCAGAAAGCTCTCAAATCTCCCGTGAGCTAGGGCTACAGCGGGCCCTCGCTGCGCATCTCCTTCTATAAGTTTCTTGGCCACTTCATCATCCAAGCGGCTTGGGTCGACTCCTTTGGCCTGCAAGATACTGTCGTTTAGGAGATTGGCTGGATTTTCGCTGCCGTCAAGGTTCGTTATGATTTCTGTGGCCTGTTCTTTTGTCAGTTCTTGGTGCCGAAGGGCAGCCCGGGAAGCATATAACACTCCGCTTTTGCAAATATCCACCAGCGCTGACAATGCTAATTGCTCTATATAACGCCGATCCACCTGCGTGGGGAACGATACGTACACCACCACGGCAGAGAATCGCCCACCGAACTCTGTCAGTCCCCAGTCTTTATTGATCCTTTGACGGAAATAACGCAGCAATGCTGTCTTCCCCATACCGCGTCCCGATTGCAGGTCACCCTTTGACCATAGGTAGGCCAAGCGCGCCCGATTAGGGAAGTCCTCGGGACGGATGAGCAGCCTCTCGAACTTTTCAATAGTGAGCCCCACTGGCTCCTCGGCATATATAGTTCCATTACGGCGCGGATCTTGGCTATATGGGTTGACCACTGGTTCAGTCGGAAACGGGAGATCTCGTAATCCGAGCTGGGAGTATGGTGACGCGCTCGGTGTACTGCTTTTCCTCGGCAATTGGAGCATCATGCCCTCCTCATAAGGTTGTAAATTTGGGTGGTCCCCCGATCTCGAACAAGGGGCTTGCGTCGTCCAGAGATGCCCTCATACTGTAGTCCTACTGTTAGAGGGCAAGGCTGCAAGTCTAGAATTCGGTTGACGCCCTCGTCAAAAGAGGCCTCAGGAATCTTGAGGCACTCGCATACTCGGTCGCGGACCTCAGGCAAATGATAGTACCCAGCACTTGGCGACAGCGATGGAAAGGCTTCATCAATACCTCGGAGTAATCTGCTCCGGGTCTCGGGATCGTCCATGTCCGGTTCGCAGAAGTAAATAGTGAAAGACTCTCCGGATTGGAGTGGAATATCCAGCTTTACGTACCAACTAGTCGGCGGTGATTCAGACTTGCATGGCGTGTAACTCTTGGCGAACTCGCATTTTTCAATGTTGGCCTTCGTAATGTTCAGTAAGCGAAGGCTAACCAATCGGTCACAAAGGGACCGGAAAAGGGGTACACCGAAAGGTGCCTGGGGAATTGCCCTTCGTAGGACCCTCTCCTGTAGCGCGTCTTCCAACTTCTTTGGCGTTTTGGCGTTGAGGCTAGTCAAAACCAAGGCTGTCTCTGTTGCTGCCTCCTCTTGGAACGTCGGCGTTAGGAGCCTCTCAATGTATTCGGTGCTACCAAGCTGGTCGGCGTTGACGATTGGACGCCAGATACTTCCTAGCTCCAAGTGTCTCTGAACCATAAATCGAATATTTTCATATGTTTTGAGATGCACGACGGCCATCATTCGGCGTAATTCCACATGTTTACGACTTTCCAATAGGCGCACAACGGTCATGCCGGCCTCAGTCAGCTCGTAGGCCCCACGGGTAGACCGAGCAAATTGAAAATGGACTAATTCTTGACATGCCTTTTCTCCCACCGTCTCGAAGGTTCCTCTTGGCTCTGGCAGCATAAGACGGAGGGCTTTGTCGCTTACATACTTCAAGATGCTGCGCGAAATTGCACTTGTCTGATCCTCTCGGCGTGCGGTCGAGGGCAATCCAGCCAAGGCTCGCAGCCCGATGTAGTGATATCCTACGTCGGTTATGTTATAGCTTGTAACATTCACGATATTGCCTTCCGCGTCTCATCCAGCAGCCGAGTACAGTCCGTGTTCAGGACCCTCAAGTCGTTACTCAAGGCGATTGTGTCCAACCCACCCACTGCCCTAAGTACTATTGTATCTTCCGAGAGGTAGC
>JBCLEL010000165.1:0-5563 GCA_038913435.1 Chloroflexota bacterium | reverse complement strand
TCAGGGTAGGCTAGCCGGCTAAGGCAGGCTCTTGAGTACGTTGTCGCACTCCGCCTCGGTGAGAGCTTTCATCGTGTGGGTGCGGATATTTCCTTGACCCGCAATCATCAATAGCACCTTCGCGGCGGTGGCGTCGTCGGGAGCTTCCGTGATAGCCAGGAAATCCCATTCGCCAAAGAGCATATAGAAGCCAATCCACTTGCCGCCCATGCTCTCGATCATCTTCTTGGCCGCAGCCCGTCGGGCAGGGCTTTCCTTGATAGCTTCGATCCCTTTCTGGGTGAGGGACATAAGGGAGACATAAGTAGCCATTTCAAACCTTCCTTTCGATGTGCACTAGCGCGGTAACCGCAAGACTGACCGGTCTCAGACTTTGATGCGCCTAGCTCAAAGGCGCAAATGTACCCCAGCAGTCAATAGGCGCATCTCCAACTAACAGCATACGGATACCACAAACGACATAAGAGGCGCCGGCAAGCAGCAGTATAGTTTCCGCGACATGCCCTGTCAACCGGCGTCGCTGCTGCGTCCATCTTCTCAGCTCTTTCACCATAGTCTGATAGAATGCCGCCGTGAACCGCCTGATAGTCTATTCGCTGGGTGTTTGCCGCCTGCAAATACGGCTGCCACTGGCCGAATCGGTATTCATGGTTTTAAACCGCCGAGACGCAGAGGCGCAGAGGAAATTACGTTTAATATATGCTGACTCTGCGTTCTCTGCGCCTCGGCGGTGAATCTCGAGATGATCTCTAAGGATTCCGGCCAGTTCAGAAAACCCCCTTCGTGCCATGGTCTTATCAAAGTGAATTGGTATTACCCTGCCCATTTCTCGATGGGCGCCGCTTGCTGAGCGCATACTCCTATGTCATTTGGGAAACGCGGCGTTTGCGCTGGCGACTAGTATAAGGCAGCTCACCCCTTCACGGCACCGGCGGCCAGCCCTTGGACCAGCCATTTTTGAAGGATTAAGAACACGCCCAGGACCGGCGCGGCGACCAGCGCGCACAGTGCGAACATGGCGCCGAAGCCGAAGTAGCCGAGGTCGGCCGATGAGGCGGCGAGCGTCTCGGCGAGAACCCGTTGCAGCGCCACTGAGAGCGGCTTCATATCCTCGCTGAAGGTGAAGACGAAGGCGAACAGGAACTCGTTCCAGGCGAGAACGAACGCGAATAGCCCGGCCGTAACCACCCCCGGCGCGGCCAGCGGCAGGATCACCCGGAAAAGGGCGCCCAGCCGGCTGCACCCATCAACCAATGCAGCGTCTTCCAGCTCGGCCGGCAGGGTCAGGAAGTAGGCCCGTAGCAGCCAGGTGGTGAACGGAACGGCGAAGGAGGTGTAGGTGATGATGAGAGATTGGTAGGTGTTCTGCCAGCCGACGCCGGCGAACATAACGAATACGGGGACCACGATCATCACTGAGGGGACGATGTAGGCGAGGAGGAAGGGCCGGCCGAGGGCCTTAATCGCCCGGAAGCGCAGCCGCGCCAGGCTATAGCCGGCCAGCGTCGAGACGAGGATGGCGATGACCATCGTGGAGGTTGCCAGGATGAGGCTGTTTTTGAACCAGACGATGAAGCGTGGGTCGAGGGCCACCTGGAAATAGTTGTCCAGCGTCAATGACGTTGGTAGGAGGTTGATGGCGCTGGCTTGGATCTCCTTCTCAGGTTGCAAGGATGTCTTGAACATCCAGTAGATGGGCAAGAAGTAGAGGGCCATCAGGATGACGGCAACTGGTATTCGGAGGTGTCCCCAGCGGAAGCGATAGCGAGGCCGTGCAGCAACCCTGGTCCCAACCTGAATCATCAGCTCATCTCCTCATCGCGCTGTTGCGCCAGGAAGAAGTAGGTCAGGATGGCGAGAATCACGAACATGACGGCGGTGATCACGGCAGCCCGCCCAACTTGGAAGGCGACAAAGGCCCGGTTGTAGACCAGAATTGGCAGGACGAGAGTCGCGTCTTGCGGCCCACCGCCGGTCAGCAGCCAGACTAGGTCAAACCAGTTGAAGACGGTGATCGTTCGCAGAATAACGACGATCATGATGACTGGTCTGAGGTGCGGCACCGTGATGCTCCAGAACTCTTGCCAGCTACTGGCGCCGTCAATCTTGGCCGCCTCGCTGAGTTCCCTGGGGAGCGACTGCAAGCCGGCCAGTAGCACCAGAAAGACGAAGGGAAAGCCTTTCCAGATGTAAACCATGATGACGCCGATCATCGCGAAGGTCGAGCTGGCGAACCAGTCAAACTGAAACGCCTGCCGCTGGCCACTGAAGAAACTCAAGAGCTCGCTGATAGTCTGATTGACCAGGCCATACTGCGGAGAGAGCATTCCGCGCCAGATGAAGGCGGTGACGATGGTCGGTATCGCCCAGGGCAGAATGAAGAGACCCCGGACGATTCCGACCCCGCGAAAAGGTTCGGCGAGCATCAGCGCTACGATCATCGCGAGGGGGAGTTCAAGGGTGACAGTGACTACAGTGAGCAGCACCGAGTTTTGCAGCGCGAGCCAGAAGCGGTCGTAGTCCGCCAACCAGATAAAGTTCTCGAATCCGACGAAGTCGGTTCCCAGCTCAGGCTTGAGCAGGTCACGCCGGAAGAAGGCGAAGCCCAGACTCTGGAGGACCGGGTAGGCGAGGATGAAAAGTAGAAGCAGCGTTGCCGGGGCGATGCAGACGAGCGCCAACACCGCCTCTGAGTTAGTCAGGCGATACCAAAAGCTGCTGGACGTGCGCCTGGCGGTGGGCAATGTCCCGGCGGCGGGTGTGCCCCCGACAGTACCTTCGGCCACCTATGCGCTCCTTTCTCTCCTACCCGGTCGCTAAGGCGACCGGGTAGGAAGCATCGTCAGGCGATAGTAATACGCCGTGACTCGCGCAACGACCCACGATAGGGCGGGCCAGCCGATCCATCTAGCCTGGGGTCTAAGCGCCAGCCCGGTTGTCGGATCAGCCTTCTTTCACGATCCGCTTGATCTCGCCCTCGGCCCACTTCAGCGCAGAGTCGATGCCTTCTTTCCCCTCGGTGACCTTTTGCAACAGGTTGCGGAAGACGTCCTCCGCTAGCAGCTTGTTGGCGATCGGGTTTGGCCCGTGGTCCTGAGCGGGGAAAGTTGACAGCTCAGCCGCCTTGATGCCGGCCTCGACAATCGGCTGCGCCTGCTCCGGCACCGCCTTGCGGTACTCGGGACTATCCGCCACCGAGCGTCGTTCCGGAATGAGGCCCCAGTCGTACGTCTTGAACGCCTCGGTGTAGATTGGTTTTGAGTAGAACCACAGCAGGAAGCTACGCGCCTGGTCGGCGTACTTCGTCTGGGCGCCCATTGAGAAGTACGAGATGCCGTTGAAGCCGCTGCGGTCTCGCTTGCTGCTCGGGCCCCACGGTAGCAGCACTGAGGTGACCTTTTGTCCGAGCTCCGGCTTGGTCTTGACGATGACGTTCGCCATCGAGGTGCTATCCGTCTCGATGGCGATCTTGCCCTCGACGAACATAGTCCGCGTTTCGGTGTAGTCGTTATTGGTAAAGCCGGCCTGGAAGTACGGACTGAGGTTCTTGATCGCCTGCATCGCCTCGGCCACTTCCTTGCTGTTGATCACGACGTCGCCCTTCTCGTTAAAGGTGTAGCCGCCATTGGGACCGACATAGTCCTGGAACATATACGGGGCGTGGATCGACTTAAAGAAGCCGGAGAGGGCGGCGATCTGATTGCCCCCTTTGGTCTTGCCGTGGAGCTTGGGGACGATGTCAATTAGCTCGGACCAGGTCGTCGGCGGCTTGATCCCTTCTTCCGCGAACCAGTCCTTGCGGTAGTGCATCAGGTGGGGCCAGCCAATCAGCGGCAGGCCGTAGAGCTTGCCCTTGTAGGTGCCAAAGTCAAGGGCGGTCTTGAAGAAATCTTCCTTGCCCAACTCCTTGATCAGGTCGTCGACCGGGGCGATGAAGCTCTGGGCAGCGAAGCTGATCGTGGCGTTTGAATCCCAGGGGTCAAGTAGGTCCGGCAACAGCTTGGCGGCGTAGGCGGCGGCCATCTTCTGGTTGAACGGGTTGCCGGCGGAGAGATCCTCGATCTGGACTTTGGCGTTGTTCTTCTCGCCCCACTGCGGGAACAGGGTTTTGCGTCCGGGGAACCGCTGGTCGGTAGGCATAAAGGTCCAGTAAACGAGGGTTACTTCCTCTTTGCTGGCGGCCGGCTTCGCCGCTGGCGCTGGGGTAGGAGGCTTTGGCGCCTCGGCCGCTGGCTTGGCCGGCGCCGGCGTTGGTGTCGGCGGGGCGCAGGCCGCTATGACCGGCAGCGTGGCCACCACGCCGAGCCCGGCCAGAAACGAGCGACGTGTCAACTTACTATGAAATGCACTATTAGACATCTCGTATGCTCCTAATCCTGGTGATGTAATCCCGAAATCACTTGGTAAGACGCTACTAGATAGACAGTTCGCTACATTCTTTTTTCTGGCAGGCCATCCCCCCTTCACTAGTTTCTCGTCCCATTCTCATCGCTGAGACTCGGCATCCTATTCAGTTGTGCAAACTTATTGTGAAATTACCGCCGGTCTTCATAAAGGCAATACGTCGCACTCGGTCCTCAGATCGGAAGGTAAGCGACTGATACAGACTAGACAGAACCTGCGATCTAGGCTAGCCAGCCGGCCTATAGCTGACCTGAATAATCAACTATCTGTCCTGAAATTATCCTGAACAACGCCTACTTGACTTACCGGCTGACAGAAGACGACTGATTAGAGGGTGTATGAAAAGCTAAACACTTGAGTTGCAGGCACCACTCGGGTCCAGAATTTGGCCATCCGAGTCCTGGCTTTAGCGGTGACGCGAACTTCGGGAGCGCGGGCGTCCTCGCCCGCCCACTGGTCACCCTTGCAGGCGGGACGCCTGCGCTCCCAGGCTCCACTTCTCAGACACATTCTTAGATTAGGCCGGGCCTGCTAGGGGCCTAAGGCAGGCTCTTAAGTACGTTGTCGTACTCTGCCTCGGTGAGAGCTTTCATCGTGTGGGTGCGGATATTTCCTTGACCCGCAATCATCAATAGCACCTTCGCGGCGGTGGCGTCGTCGGGAGCTTCCGTGATAGCTAGGAAATCCCATTCGCCAAAGAGCATATAGAAGCCAACCCACTTGCCGCCCATGCTCTCGATCATCTTCTTGGCCGCCTCCCGTCGGGCAGAGCCTTCCTTGATAGCTTCGATCCCTTTCTGGGTGAGGGACATAAGGGAGACATAAGTAGCCATTTCAAACCTTCCTTTCGATGTGCATTAGCGCGGTAACCGCAAGACTGACCGATCTCAGACTTTGATGCGCCTAGCTCAAAGGCGCAAATGTACTCCAGTAGTCAATAGGCGCATCTCCTTCTAACAGCATACGGATACCACAAACGACATCAGAGGCGCCGGCAAGCAGCAGTGTAGTTTCCGCGATATGCCCTGTCAACCGGCGTCGTTGCTGCGTCCATCTTCTCAGCTCTTTCACCATAGTCTGATAGAATGCCGCCGTGAACCACCTGATAGTCTATTCGCAGGGTGTTTGCCGCCTGCAAATACGGCTGCCACTGGCCGAA
>JBCLEL010000164.1:0-5569 GCA_038913435.1 Chloroflexota bacterium | reverse complement strand
CCCCTTAGAGCGAGTCTTCAAAATAAACCGCATGCGGTTTATTGACCGCTCCGCTCTCCGGAATGACCGGTTTCGGGTCGTTTTGAGACGTCTGTCGTCGGTTTCTAGTGGCCAATAGCAGGTCTGAACCATCAAGACCGCGCTTTCGACGAATTTGAAGACTCGCTCTTAGAGTCCGCCTAGCATAGCCTAAGACCTCCTTTGAGTTAACACTAGCAATGACCCAATGCGGATGTCATTGCGAGCGAAGCGAAGCAATCTCACCAGTACAACATTTATTTCCTACGGCAGGGTATGCAAGTGTTCTATTTGCGTTCGTTACCATTCTTTTTAGCTTCGTAGGCGGCTAGTAGCTCTGTCAGTCGTTTCTGCGCATCAGCCGGCAGCCGGTTCTTCTTGTCCGGCCCCCGAACGAAGGAACGAACATCCTTGCCCAAGATGACTGGGATAGCCGGATTCTCCACCGTCAGCGCCGCTCGTGGGTGGGTAAACACGATAGCGGTCTGGACCGGCAGCCTGTTCGCAATCTCTTCACCAAGTTGCTCGCTCAACCACTTTTTCACTCGGTCAGTTGTAGCAATCGCCTCCCGGCTCGGATTTCCTAGTCCGCCTTCCGTAAAGTAAACTAGCCATTTAGCAACCCCGCCCTGGCGCGACCAGCGATCTCCTTCGTTGCGTATGTTCCCAAAGGTGGGTTTGGTATCGAACACGATCAATCCATTTGGGGTGACGAGGAGATGATCGCAGGGGATACCAGTCGTGTAGTTATAAAGCCGGTGCCGGTTGTCTAGGCTCTTCAATCCATTAGTCAGCACCTCGTGGGGCGGAAATCTGCCGCCCCAACGAACGTTGTTAGCTTTGCCAACGGTGACTAACACTAGGCCAACGATCAGCGTCAGATACGGCAGGATGAGGGCCTGAAAGGTGTCAACCTGATCGCCCTGGCGCGATGCCTGATTAAAGGACACGAACAACCCTAGCCCAAGCACTACCAGGCCGGCTATAGAGGCGATCCGACCAATTCTTCTGCGCGAGCTGACCAAGCCTTCGTCGGTGTGAACTATCAAACCTTAACTTTCAAATCGGCGAAATATCAGAACGGTGTTGTGCCCGCCAAAGGCGAACGAGTTTGACATGACGGTGCGAACCGGTGTCTCACGGGCAACGTTTGGCACATAGTCCAAGTCACATTCGGGGTCCGGCGTCTCATAGTTCACTGTCGGGTGCACGATGCCGTCTCGGATTGAAAGGACGCTGACCAGGGCCTCGATTGCGCCGGAGGCGCCCATCGCATGTCCGATCATTGACTTGGTCGAGCTGACCGGCAACTTGCAGGCGCGGTCGCCAAAAACCTTCTTAATCGCTACGGTTTCGGACGTATCACCTAAAGGCGTCGAAGTGCCGTGCGCGTTTATATAGTCAATATCGTCGGTGGAAAGGCCGGCGTCTCTTAGGGCAAGCCGCATAGCTTTGGCGGCGCCGGCGCCTTCGGGATGGGGCGCAACGACGTGGTGGGCGTCGGACGACGCGCCATAGCCAACTATCTCGGCCAAGATAGGCGCATTTCGCCGTTTAGCGTGGCTCAAGCTCTCTAGGACCAATATCGCTGATCCCTCGGCCGGCACCATACCATCTCGCTCCCGGTCAAACGGCCGGCTCGCCCGCGTCGGCTCGTCATTGCGCTGGGAGAGCGCCCGTAGCACACAAAAGCTCGACATTGCCATAGCGCAGATGGACGCTTCGGATCCCCCCGCAAGCATCGCCTGAGCGGCGCCTCGCCGGATAACCTCGACCGCATCGCCGACAGCTTGCGCCCCGCTTGAACAAGCGGTCACTACTGTCGAGCTATAACCAGTGATGCCAAATATGCGGGTGACCTGGGCCGCGGCCATGTTCGGGAGCATCATCGGTAGAAAGAAAGGGTTGACCCGCATGCCGCCGCGTTCAAACATCACGGCGCATTCTCTTTCGGTAGTCGTGAGGCTACCGATGCCAGTGCCCAGGATCACGCCAACCTCCGACCTATCCTCGCGGTCAAGATCGAGGCCGGCGCTCTCTAGCGCTTGCCCACCTACCGAGAGGGCAAATTGGACAAAACGCGACATCCTCCGCAGATCCTTTTGATCTATAAAGGCCGGTGGCTGATAGCCTTTTACCTCGCCGGCGATGCGGGTAGGGAAGGCCGATGGATCGAACTGCGTGATTGTATCAACCCCCGATTGGCCGGCTAGCAGGTTACGCCAGGTCTCCTCCGGGTCGTGACCAACTGCGGTCACCGCGCCGAGGCCCGTGACCACAACTCTGGAATCGTCATCACGAATGGTTAGAGCCATAAGGGACTCCTGTATAAGACCGACAAACCGCGTTACGATTGGGCAGCCGCATCAACCTGACGTTGACAAAAGCTGCTCGCAATCTGACCTAATCAGGTCAACTACTCTTACGCTCGCCAATCGTTGCGCCCGCAGAAGCGCATTCTTGATCGCCTTCGCTCGGCTGCGTCCGTGGGCCACCAGCGACACACCGTTCACGCCCAGCAGTAGAGCGGCGCCGTATTCGTCATAGTCAAATCGCTTTTTGATCCGCCGAAATGTCGGCCTCAATAACATTGCGCCGATCTTGGGCAGCATACCAGATTTTTCGACTTCTCTTTTCAGCACGGCAAAGGTGAACTCGACGATGCCCTCGGCCACCTTCAAAGCGACATTCCCGGCGAAGCCGTCGGTCACGATGACATCCGCCTTGTCAAAAGGTATATCCTTACCCTCTACGTTGCCAACAAAGTTTAGTTTGCTGGCCGCCAGACGGCGGTGGGCTTCTTGCACTGCCGGAGTGCCTTTAGAACTCTCCTCCCCAATGCTCAAAAGTCCAATACGCGGATTGGGATTGTTCATCAACTGTTGGTAGTAGATATTCCCCATCAATGCGAATTGGACCAGGTTTTCAGTTTTACATTCGGTCGCGGCCCCTACATCGAGGATCACGCACTGGCCGGCGATGGTAGGAAAAACTGTTGCCAGGGCCGGGCGATCAACGCCGGCTATTCGGCCCAGGTACAGCACCGCCGCCGCCATCACCGCTCCGCTATTGCCGGCTGAGACAAAACCGGCCGCCAGTCCATCCTTGACTAGCATAGTCCCAACCACAATTGACGAACCACGTTTATGGCGGGCCGCATGGGCCGGCGCCTCATCCATCGCAATGATCTCATCAGCATTTACAAGCTCGAAAGGTGGATTGTCAACCTTTAACCTGGCCAGTTCCTCCCGGAGTAGCTCGATCGGCCCTACCAGGGCTAGCGGGACACGGGACTCCCGGTAGGCCTCTAGCGCGCCGAGGATGATTTCACCTGGGGCATAGTCACCGCCTACGGCATCCAACGCGATTGGAAGCGTCGGCGAGTGGCCGTCAGTAGCCGGACTGCTGATCGTCATACGTCTAGGTTCCGCACCTGTTTCGCGTGGGTCTGGATGAACCGTCGGCGCGGCGGGACGCTCTCGCCCATCAACATCTGGAATATCTCATCGGCTTCGACCGCGTCTTCAACCATAACCTGAAGCATCGTGCGTAGTTCGGGGTTCATCGTCGTCTCCCAGAGCTGTTCGGGGTTCATTTCGCCCAGACCCTTATAGCGTTGGATTGAAGCATTCTTAGTTTTGTGAGAGTTAAGTAGGCGGTCTTTTTCTTCGTCGCTATAAACCCAGTGATGTTCTTTACCAGTCTGAATTCGATACAACGGCGGCTGGGCGATGAATAGATGGCCTTTTTCTATCAGGTCTCGCATGTTGCGGAAGAAAAATGTGAGCAGCAAGGTTCGGATATGCGCCCCGTCAACATCGGCATCGCACATCAGAATGATGCGATGATAGCGGAGTTTATCAGGATTGAAGCCGACGCCAACGCCGGCGCCTAGGGCGGTTATGATCGCCCGAATCTCCTCGTGGGCCAACATCTTGTCTTCGCGCGCCTTTTCGACGTTCAGTATTTTGCCGCGCAGAGGCAGGATCGCTTGGAACTTGCGGTCGCGGCCCTGCTTGGCCGACCCGCCGGCCGAGTCGCCCTCGACCAGGTAAAGCTCTGATTTGGAAGGGTCCTTTTCGGTGCAATCAGCCAGCTTGCCAGGAAGCGTCATCCCTTCGAGCGCGCCCTTGCGAATGACGGCGTCGCGGGCCATCTGGGCCGCTTTCCGAGCGCGAGCGGCCGTCATGCACTTTTCGATGACGCGGCGAGCCTCGTTAGGATTCTCCTCAAAATGGGTGCGTAGCCCTTCGACCACCGCCGTCTCAACCTGGTTTCGCACCTCGGCGTTGCCGAGCTTGGCCTTGGTTTGGCTTTCAAACTGAGGTTCAGGAAGCTTGACGCTGACGACGGCGGTTAACCCTTCACGAACGTCATCGCCCGTCAAATTGCCATCGTCATCCTTCAATAGGTTGTTTTTGCGAGCGTACTCGTTGATAGTGCGGGTGATGGCTGTGCGAAAGCCGGTGAGGTGGGTTCCGCCGTCAATCGTGTTGATGTTGTTGGCAAAGCTGAAGACCGTTTCGACAAACGAGTCGTTGTACTGGATAGCAACTTCTACCTGAGTGCTATCAACCAGGCGCTCAATGTAGATCGGGCTGTGCACCGGACTGCGGTGCTTGTTCAGGTGGCGTACAAACGAGAGAACGCCGCCTTCAAAGTAGAACGACATTTCGCGGTCGGCGCGCTCGTCAATGAAGGTGATCTGGAGACTCTTGGTGAGGTAGGCCATCTCACGGAAGCGCTGGGCCAGCGCCTCGTAGTTATACTCCAGCGATTCGAAGATTGTCTTGTCCGCCAGGAAGGAGATTTTAGTGCCGGTCCGGTCAGTTGGTCCTATTTTCTTGACCGACGCCGCCGGAATGCCTCGCTCGTATTCCTGGCGGTAGAGCAGACCTTCACGCACTACCTCTACCCACAGCCACTCAGACAGGGCGTTTACCGCCGATACGCCAACGCCGTGTAGTCCGCTGGCCACCTTGTAGCCATTGCCGCCAAACTTACCGCCGGCGTGCAGGGTGGTCAGTACCGTCTCCAACGCCGAGCGTCGCGTCTTTGGGTGGATTTCTATTGGGATGCCACGTCCATTGTCAATGACGGTGACGGTACGGTCGGGATGAATGGTGATGATAATTTGGTCGCAGGCGCCGGCTAGCGCCTCATCAACCGAGTTGTCAACCACCTCATAGATCAGGTGATGCAACCCGCGCACATCAGTGCTGCCGATATACATGCCTGGGCGCCGGCGAACGGCCTCCAGACCTTCAAGGACCTGGATGCTCTCTACATCGTAGGCCGATGCGTCAGTTTTTTTGCGAGCGTTTACCGCCATTCAACCTTCCTTGGCGTTGTCCCAACGGCCTGGGCGCCCTCGAGCTTCCGAGCTAGCAACCTACCGCCTAGATAGACAGGCCCAATAGCTGCCGCTAGGTTCGGAGATTGGGTTGGCGCCGCTGGGAGTAGGGATAGCAACTGACCAATAACTCTTGGTGGGATAGATTTCGATGGGACCGCTTGCGCCGGTGAGCGCAGATGCGATTGAAACAATGGT
>JBCLEL010000163.1:0-5579 GCA_038913435.1 Chloroflexota bacterium | reverse complement strand
TATTTTTGAGTGTTCCTCTGAGCCTCTGGCTACGGCAATAGTCAGAGACGCCTTCCGAGGCTAATTATGGTATGCCTGTCAAGGGAGGGTTTATGGTTCGCAAGCCGAAAGGTAACAATAGCGTAAGCAGCCCGTCAGCTAGTCGAGAGTCCAAAACACCGACTCGAACCCCAGATGGTAAAAAGTCTGAGCCTGTTGTGGTGGCGCCAGCAACCCTCACCGACCAAAACTGGGCACGCAAGATCGAAGTAGCTATTGAGGCCCGTCGGGCCGGCCAAGTTGCGAGAAAAGGTAAAGCCGCTGCATTTTCTACGGGTAGGTTTGCGTTAAGCCGTGACCATACCGCCTGAAAACGCTCCTTTTCAAGTACCTGATCAAAGCCCACTTTACCATGCTCAAAACTCTGCACGCTACGAGCGACAGCGTTTAATTGCCGACTACGAGCAAAAGTATGCTTGCCGCCTTGTAGTTTTCATTGACGCTATTTTCGATCCAAGTATTACCTTATTCGAAGAACTACTCTATGATGCCGAACCGAGCCAAGATCTACATCTTCTCCTCAATTCACCTGGAGGAGACGGCGAGATCGCCGTGCGACTTGTCAGGGCTGCCCAGGCCCGATGCAAAGAACTGACAGTCGTTGTCCCCGATCAGGCGAAAAGCGCGGCAACTCTTCTCGCGCTGGGAGCACATCACATCCTCATGTCTCCGGTAAGTGACGTCGGCCCGATTGATCCCCAGTTTTTCGTTGGTCGTGGCCAACTAGTTTCCGCGAAAGACATCATCGCCGCAGTGGATGACGCGACGCAGAAGGTGCAAAATGCTCCTAACACGTATCCCATTCATGCCTCTTTGCTTTCCAACGTGACCGTCTTAATGGTTCAGCAGGCAAGGTCAGCACTCGACCGGACAGCAGACTTACTAGAGGAAGCATTGAAAAGCAATCCCAACAGAAGCGATCAGGATGTACGGAAGCTCAAGAAAAACCTTATCGGCCCGCTAATCAACAAGCCAAAGAGTCATTCTGCATTGTTCAGCGCGCGTGATGCCGCTAACGCTGCACTGCCTGTGACGGTCGCCGACCTCAACGATGACCAGTGGAAGCTGATCTGGAGACTCTGGGTTAAGTACTTTACTTTGGATGAGACGCGGATTTATGAAGGCAAACGGGCGTCTCGGATTCTAAAGTGGCCTACCGGCGTTTGAAATATTCAATCGTCCGGCCTAGGCCCTCCTCCAGGCTGACCTGCGGCCGCCAGCCGGTGGCGCCGTACAGCTTGCGATAGGAGGCGTAGTTGGCCGGCACATCGCCGGCCCGCTCGCCACGGTCCTCGATCTCCAACCGCTTGCCGACGATCTTTTCGATGGCGCGCAACACCTCGATGACCCTGACACCATGCTCGGTCCCAACGTTGAACACATTAAGGCCCGACAGGGCCAGCGCCTCGATGTGCGCCCTCGCCAGGTCGTCAATATAAATGAAGTCGCGCACTTGCTCGCCCTTCCAGTACAACGGGACCGGCCGGCCTTCCAGCGCCGCCAGGATGAAGTTGGGTATCGCGTGGCTCTCCGGCTGATGGCGCTCGCCGGGGCCGTAGGGGTTGAAGTAGCGCAGCAATATGACATCGAATCCGAAGCTGTAATGATAGGCCGACAGGCAAGCCTCCATCGCCAGCTTGGTCGCGCCGTAGGGGTTGAAGGCGACGGTCGGATCGTCCTCCTGGATCGGCAACCGTTTCGGCACGCCATAGACCGTCGCCGAGGAGGAAAAGACGATCTTCTTCACGCCGGCTGTCCGCATCGCCTCGCAGAGCCGGACGCTGTTCATGATGTTGTTCTCGGCGAACAGCAGCGGGTTGGCGACCGACTCGTTCACCTCGATGAACGCCGCCATGTGGATAACGGCGTCGTGGCCGCCCAACGCGGCAGTGACGGCCGGTATATCGGCCAAGTCGGCCTGGACGAAGCCGGCCCGCCGGTCAACCGCGTCGCGGTGGCCGCGAGACAGGTTGTCGAGGACGGTCACCTGGTGGCCGGCGTCCAGCAGCAGCCGGCCGACGTGCGAGCCGATAAAGCCGGCGCCGCCGGGGATGAGCACTTTTATCGACATCTAAGGCGAGAGGTTGCCGGCCTGTATCGGAGTCTCTTTGGCTGCCTTCTCTTGGTCGTGCTCTTCAATTTGTGAAAGTCGCTCCATCAGCCAGATTCGCGCCAGCGTTGAGGGGCCGATCCCTTTTTTGCGTCCAAGGTCGGCGAGCTTGTCAATCGTCTTGGCGTCCAGGCGCACCCCCAGGATATGTCCGAGTGGCCGTGCCACCTCGACCTTGATGACCTGGAGCTCATCCTCAAACTCTGTTAATGAGTGGCTATCCCAAAAGGCCGCTTCTTCTTCGTAGTTTTTGAATCGTGGAATACGACTTTTTCTGCGTTCTGTCATCAGCGCTCATCTCCTCAACCGTTGGAAAAGACGGCGTTCACTGTCATCTGCCCGCCGAGCAGTGACCGGGTAGTAGATTCCATTCTCTTTCCTATCTGGAAAGATTGCTAAGTATCGTCCGGCTGCTGTCTGTCCGATAGCCTGATAACGACGCTGGCCGGCTCGGGTGAAGAGAGTTGCTTGGTCGAAACAGACCTCCTCCACTTCGTCTGGACCGACGCCGTGACGAGCAATGTGCTCTGCGTTCTTGTTCTCCCAGAAAAGCTGGAGAAGCGGAAAGGGCATCACACCACCTGTGTTTAACATTGTACAACACACGGAGCTAATTCTAACAGGCAAACACAGTCCCGGCCGGGCCGGCGCAGTTGCCCAGAAGTGTGACGCCGTACAGGGCCTTCCGAGCCGGCGGTAGGAGACAAGCTCCTACCCTACGCCGTGCTTACGGCAATCACAGGGGATTGCCCCTACAGTTACGGTAGGGTAGGCTATCACATGTAAGCTGATTCCTGTGGATCAGGCGGTCCTTCCCATCGCTTATCATGTGGCAAAGACGTGGCGCGTTGCGCGTTTGGCTAGCGAGGTGCAGCGTTGAACGGCGATTCTGCGGTGGTCCAGGTTGACCTTCCAGCTATTACTGGCGCGCCTGCCAGCTATGAGTCAGGCGGCATACTTCGCTTTGTGGACCAGTCAACCCTCGAACAGTTGACGGCGGCGTTTGCCGAGACCACCGGCTTGCCAGTCCACATACTTGGGCTAGATGGGTTCCTGCTGGCTGGCGGGCAACAGGTCTGCAAAGTGTGCGCGACTGCGGCCGGCGATGGTGGAACGATCCCCTGGAAGCCCCCCAAGCTAAATGGCGCGTCAATGTCGGAGATGGCCGACTGCCGCTGTGGTCTTTCCGTAGCCCTAGAACCAATTTCGGCGGCCTCAGTCGGCGAGCTAGGCTCCGTGCTAATGGGACCGCTGGCGACCGGCGGCGCCGGGATCGCGGCGGCCCGCCGCTCCTTGCTAGAACGGGGAGTTTCCTCGCAAGTAGTAAAAGCCGTCCTATCAGGCGTCGTCAGGGCCAATGAGCGCCAAGCTAGGAATGCGGCTAAATTCCTGGCTTACGTGCTCAAGGCGCTGGTAGACCAGGCGGCGGTCGCCAACGAGAGCGCCGAGCTAATCGCCAAGCAGAGCCAGGCCAATCGCGATCTGTCTGTCCTCTACACTACTGCCCGCTCGCCGAATTCAGAGAGCGAGCTGGACCTGGTGTTGCAACGCTTGGTGGACACCCTCGGCGAGACGATGGGGGTTGAGATCGTTGACCTTTGGCTGGTCGAGGGAAACGAACTAGTGTCAACCTACACTCGGGGCATATTAAGGACCGACGCCCGCGCTAGCAGGCTGCGGATTGGCGAGGGATTTTCTGGGCGTGTGGCAGCCACCGGCGAGCCGCTAGCCTGCGCCGACATCCAGAGCGATCCGCGCCTGCGGTTGACGGCGATCACTAGACGTCAGGACACCCACTCCTTTGCCGGGGTCCCGATCAAATTGCAGGGTGAGACGATAGGCGTTTTGAGCGTTTTCCGCCGAAAGCCCTACCTGACGCCGGAGGGCGAGCTCAATCTCCTGGTGGAGGTTGCCAATCAGACGGCAGTTGCGATTGATCGGGCAAGGCGTTACCAACAGGAGTGCGCGAGGCTAGTCGGATTCCAGGAGCGTCTAGCCGATTTAGAGCGACAACAGCAGATTGAAAGGCAATTGGCGGCCATAAACGACAGGCTCGGCCGCCTATTCTTGGAGAACCGGGGGTTGCAATCGCTGGTTGACGCCGCCGCGCAACTGCTGGAAAACCCGGTAATGGTGGAAGACCAATTTCTCAATCGCCTGGCCCACTCAGCCGGCGAGGGGGATGGCGACCACCACGACAACCTTGCGGATAACGCGGAGGCGCGTCGGGCTTATGAGGTTGCCCGCCAGGACCTCCGGTCAGCAACGATCCCCGCGCTACCGGATGTTGGAGCCAAGGCGTCACGCCTTCTGGCGCCGGTGGTGGCCGGACACGAGGTCCTGGGGTATGTGTCGGTAGTTGAGAAAAAGCCTCTCGGTGAGCTAGGCTACCCGGCAATCGAGCGTGTCGCAACAATCATCGCCTCGGAGTTGGTCAAGCAGCGAGCAATCGCCCAAGCCGAGCAGCGGTTGCGGGGCAGTCTTTTGGACGATCTGATTGAATGTTCGGGCGACGATCACGATAGCGTCAGGCGACGCGCGGCCCAGCTAGGCTACAACCTCAATCTGCCTTACGCGGTTTATGTTGTCGAACTGGGCGACTTCCAGCCAGGCGCTATTCAGCAGGTCGCGGTTGAAGAGCAATTGAAATCAGCCAAAAAAGCGTTGCAAAAAGCCGTGCGGTCAGCTATGACCAAGTGGGGTCAAGGGGTCATGCACTCAGACCGTGGCGGCAGTTTTGTCTTGGCCGCTCCGCTCGCGGGCGGGACAACCGCGGAGGCGCGCGAGTTGGCCGAGAGCTTCAGGCGGGACCTTTCCACCCCTTTGCCGGAACTGAATGTGTCAATAGGCATCGGACGAGTCAGCCGCGGCATCCAGGAGATTGCCCGTGCTTATGCGGAAGCCGGACGGGCGTTAGACCTATTTAGGTTGGTTGGCGGTAAAGGCCGCACCGTTGCCTTCGAGGACCTCGGCGTGTACCGCTTACTGCTGAACGTATCCAATCCGGCTGAACTGCTAGCCTTCGCAGACGAGTTTCTTGGTCCGCTTGAACGTTACGACCGCGAGCATCATACCGAGCTGGTTCAAACGTTAGCGGCTTACCTGTCCCATAACTTCGTACTCCAGCAGGCGGCCAGGTCGCTGAATCTGCATGTGAATACCCTTGTATATCGCTTGCAACGGATCCGCTCGTTGACTGGCCTTGACCTTGATGATAGCGAGACGCTCTTGAACCTCCACCTCGCTGTCAAGTTTCGCCGCGTAGGCGGCCTGTTGATTGGATGAAAGCCCCAAACATGGCGGTATTGTTTGTGGCTTTCACATCTAGCTATGTCTGCGACAGGCGCCAATATTAGATGGCAGTTGGTCTCCGCAAGTCCTGTTTGCGGAGAAAAGCCGATTAGCCATCCATTCCAGGTTGCTTGTTGTT
>JBCLEL010000162.1:0-5600 GCA_038913435.1 Chloroflexota bacterium | reverse complement strand
ATGAGGCCGTATCTGCCATCAAGCAAGTCAGGCGGCGCATGCGATACTTGGACCTGCGGCAGTTGCCGGTTTGATATGATTTGCCTGGTGGTAGAAGTCAAGGCCGAGTAAGGTGAATGGCAATTCGATGAATAACGACGAGATTGATGCCCTGCGGCAACAGATAGATGAGACCGATAAAACGCTTGTCAAATTTTTGAACAAGCGGGCCGAACTCTCAATCAAGATCGGCGAGGCCAAGCGCAAGTCTTCTCCGCCCTCAAACGAAACTGACATTTATTACCCAGAGCGAGAGGCAAAGGTGCTGGCTAACTTAGAGACGGCCAACCGTGGCCCGTTGACTGGCTCGGCCTTGCACGCTATATGGAACGAGATTCTTTCTTCCTCGCGTAGCTTGCAGCGAACGCTTAGAATTGGCTATCTGGGGCCGCCGGCCACTTTTACTCAGGAGGCGGCAAAGAAACTATTCGGAAGCAGCGCCGAGTACGTCCCTTGCAACACGGTTGCCGACGTGTTTTACGAGACCAGCAAGCGTACCGTCACCTACGGCGTCGTGCCAATCGAAAACTCGACCGAGGGCGCCGTCACTCACACTATGGATACGTTAGTAGAGAGTGATCTGCAAATATGCGCCGAGATCAGGCTGCCGGTGACGGAAAATCTACTGTCAAACGGCACGCTGGAGCAGATACGTAAGGTTTATTCGCACCCGCAGGCGTTGGGGCAATGCCGGCGCTGGCTATCCACCCATCTGCCGCGAGCCGAGCGGATCGAGACCGCCAGCACCGCCCTAGCAGCCCAGATGGCGCAGACGCCGGACAGCGCCGCCATTGCAACGGCGACGGCGGCCGAGGTCTATAACCTGAAAGTGCTAGTTCCACATATTGAGGACTCGGCTACCAACGTCACCCGCTTTCTGGTAATCGGCCCGCACATGGCCGGCCGGAGCGGACGCGATCGCACCGCCTTGGTCTTTTCGGTGCGCGACCGGGTCGGAGCGTTGCACGATGCGTTGCGAGGGTTCGCCGCCAACAGCATTAACCTCACCCGGATTGAATCTCGGCCCTCTCGCCGCAAGTTGTGGGACTATGTGTTCTTCGTTGACCTGGAGGGCCACCCAGAGGATGAACTGGTGGCGGCTGCCATTCGACAGTTGGAGCAGGAGTGCCCCTTCGTCAAGGTGCTGGGCGCCTGGCCTTACTTCCCCGATGAGGCCGGGGACGGCAAATGATCCTCGCTGCCCTAGCCCACGGCGTTCTTGGCGGATGGGATGAGGCGTTGATCTATGGGCTGATCGTTGTGATCCTGGTAGCCATGGTAATGCTCCTCCGGACCGAGCGCAGGCCGGCAGACCTCGAAAGCCAGCATCTGATCGAGGGGGATGAATCCTCAGCAAGTGGCAAAGGCGGGAGTGACTAGCGGAGAGTGGGTCGCCCAGCCTTGGTTGAATGCCAGATGGCGCCAGCCGGCCGATTATTTGGCGCGTCAAGAGCTAGCGCATAATCAGACGACATTTTCGGGAATACCGTTTCAAAATAACTTTTCACCCCTAGCTGTTTGGCCTGATCCTTCACTCGTGAAGGACACCTCATCCCCTGACCCCTTCTCTTGCGAGGAGAAGGGGAAATGATTAGTAGGGGACACCCCCACATCCCCCGGCAAGGGCTCCGCCCTTGCAACCCGTTATTGTGTTTTCACTAATCGGATGTCGCCGGACAGGATATGAGCTTAGATTGATGCGCATGCGCTTGCAAAACTGATCCCCTTAAATCTGAACACTTACTAGCGCCGCCGCAAACGATTACCAGGTGGATGGCCGGCTAACGAGACCGGCTTGCTTGGCGTAGTCCTCAAGTTGATTAAGGATCGTGACCGGAATCGGCACGCCATGCTTGAGCCGGTGTTGGGTATTGTTCCACTCAATCTCGCCTGGCACATAGACACGTCCGCCCAGATCGGTTGGTTCGCAAGCGTGCAGTTGGTCAATCAGCTCGTCCATTCGGGCCTTAAACTCGCTCACCGGCGAAATACCCTCTATCTTGATGGCCATAAAGAACTGGCTGGACCCAGGCGCCCCCAGGCCGGCGCCGAATCGCCCGCCGGCTAGCACACCGCACAACACGTCCAGCATCACCGCCATCCCGTAGCCCTTTGGCCCTCCAACCGGTATCAGCGAGCCTTGCCGCGCGACAATCGGGTTGTCGGTTGGCTTGCCGTCCTTGTCCAGCGCCCAACCAAGTGGAATCTTTTCGCCCTTACTGATCGCCACGTCCAGCTTGCCGCCGGCCGCGACGCTGGTCGCCATGTCCAGCACCATCGGCCACTCCCGATTGGTCGGTATGGCGATGGCAAAGGGGTTATTGCCAACCAATTTGGTCTTGCCACCGGTCGGCGCCATGTTGATGCCGGCGTTAGTGGTGGCAAAGCCGACCATATCGTGCGGCAGCGCCATCATCGCAAAGTAGGCCATTGCTCCGCAGTGCCGGCTTTTGCGCAGACCAACCGTGGCAACACCGTGCTCCTTGGCCCGCTCGATTGCCAACGTCATCGCTCGATAGGCTGAGACCTGGCCCATTCCCCGGTCGCCGTCCATCAACGCCCTAGACCCGAGATCCGCAACGATCTCAATGTTGGGATTCCGCTTGATGTCGCCTTTGGCTATCGCATTGATGTAAGTCTCTACCCTCATAACACCGTGCGAATGGACGCCACGCAGGTCGGCCTCGATTAGCGTATCAGTGACGGTCTTGGCGTCAAGTCCGGACAATCCACCTAAATCCGGGTAAAGAAAGATGCCTTCTACGCACTCCCTCAGCTTGCCGGCGTCAACGGTGCGGATGTTGCTTTCAGCCATCAGGTACGTCCCTCCAGTTTAGGATTCTATCGCTTTAGTTATGGGTTGTATTAAGATTGCCGTGAAAATGGGTCATGCCGCACTGGTAGGGGCAACCCCCTGTGGTTGCCCGACCATGACCGACGGCCACGCGAACAGGGCAGGCACAGGGGCCTGCCCTGTTCGCTACGGGGTAGGCCGGCAAGATTAGTTTTCAGAGCAATGACGCCACCTCACTTAGGTATGGTCATTGCGAGGGGCGCCGCAGGCGACCGGAAGCAATGTCATCGAAAACTACCGTGATTCAAATAGCGCCAGCGGTCAGCCGGCCAATTGCTCGCCCAGATCGGTCGCCAACTGTGCAGGCCGATGAAGTTGAGCGTCATGGGCAGTGTCGGCATAATACTTTATCTTTGCGTCGGGGAGACTCTTGGCCAGCCGCCGGATCATCTCAGTCTTGACGTCAGACGACCAGGCGGCATATTGCCGATCGGCCGGCGGAACGGCGATCACTACCAATACCGGAGACCGGACGGACCGGTATAGTTGCGAGGGCCGATGCTCCCAAAGGCCGCGTAAAACCAGCATATGGTTTTCACCTGATAGGCGCGGCTTGATACGGTTCTCGGAGTCAATGAGGAAATTGCATAATACCGCCTCGGCCGCCGCCGGATTGTCACCAAATAGCGACCACGTTTTGAACCGTTCCCTGAATTCGTCAACCGACATGCCTGCCAGGACCGGCGGGGCCAGTCGGACGCTGACTTCCTCCCAAGTCGCCGCCGGGTCTAGCTGCATCTCGATAAAACCACCGTCAATCATAGCTAGGTGACTTACCAGGTCCGGCCGGTTGGCGACAAGCTGGAGGGCCACGTTTCCACCCCACGATTGGCCGATGACCGCCGCCTTCTGGGTGATGACCTGCTCGATAAATGCGATAGCGTCGGCTGCTACTGCCTCGACTGAGTATGGGCCGGCCGGCTTGTCGGAGTGGCCGTGACCGCGTTGGTCTAATGAATAGCAATCGAAGCCGGAGCCTAGAGCGGAGATGACTAGCTGCCAGGTTGCGGCGGAGGAGGCCAAGCCGTGCAAGAACAGCAGCTTGGGCGCATCAGGCTTTTCAGCCGGCTGGTGCAGATAGCTCAGCGCGAGACCGTTAATCCTGACCTGCTTTCTCCGTGTCACGTCAATAGCTAACTATCGAGCGGGAGTTCAGTCGGATTGGTGAAAGACTCTTCACTTGGCTATTCGCACACGCGCTAGGTTGGACTTCAGGTCTTCAACCATCGCCGGATTTAGCTGCACGCGAACCCGGTATTTCCTCACCATATCTAGGGCTTGATCTAATGGGAGACCTTGCTCTTTGACCAACAACGCGGCGGCTATCAACGGGCTTCGACTGAGGCCGGCAGTGCAATGGATCAGGCATCGCTTGCCCAGCCGGCGTTGCTCGATCAGCCAGGAAACAGTCTCAGACATCTCCTGTGGAGTGGGTAGCTTGCCGCCATCAACGAACGGCAACCTACGATATTCGATTCCAAGCTGGGTCATCTCCTCAGCGCGAGAGTTGCGGTCGACCTGGCAGTCAACGACCACGTCAAAGTAGCCAACCAGTCGGTGCGGATTTCCTGGGTCCGCGCCAACGGCCAGGAGCGGATCTATCTTGTTGTAATCTAGGTACTCTCTCAAGTCTCAGTCCCCCCTAAGATACGAATGGTGAGTCGGCGTTGGATCGCCTGACCGGCGCAGCCCAGGGCAACAGTAGGTCCCAGGTGGCGCTGAATTTGCCTGCTAATTCGCTGGCGGCGTGTCTCTTCGATTGCCCGCGTCGGTCGGGCTTAATCGAGCTCCTTGTTTACGCTTTCCTTCGTTGACCAGGTGAGAAAAGGCCGCGCCGATCTCGCGCCCGATTTCCGCGCCGGAATTAGGACGTCGCATCGGATTGAAGGATAGCAATTTCTTCAGAATTGGAACAAAAGGTTCTGGCACATCCTCGGCCAGCTCGACGGTAGGCTCGCCTTCCTGTGGCTTTTCAACCGGCTTTGATGGCAACGGGAGGTGTCCGGTCACCAACTCGCCCAGTATCATTCCGTATGCGTAATAGTCGGCGGCTGGCCCGCCCGGCATTCCCAATAGGCGTTCGGGCGACTGGTAAGCAGTCGCCGCCATCGTCTTGGCGGTCTGCTGCGTCTGCGCTTTGTCAATCGGTTCAGCCAGGCCAAAATCTAAGAGTTTGATGCCTCGGATGGCGCCACTTTTTTTGTCGTAATTGACCAGCACGTTTTCCGGCTTTAGGTCGTTATGACTGATCCCCTGGCTATGGGCGTAGTCCAACGCCAGCAGCAGTTGGCCGGCGATCAGATAGGAGGACGCGTAAGCCGGTATCGGGCCGTACTGTGTCAGGTAAATGCGGAGATGATAGCCTTCGACATACTCCATCGCGTAGAACCACGGGTACTGACCAAACTGGACTTCAAACATCTCAGGAATGTTTGGATGCTTGAGCTTGGATGCGGTGTCCGCCTCGTTGCGAAACTTTTTCAAAGCGTCGCGGTTGGTGGAACGCAGCACCTTAACGGCAGCCGGACGCCGTAATTTCAGGTCTTCGGCCAAGAACACCGTCCCGATTGCGCCGGCGCCGATCACCCCGATGATTTGAAAGCGCCCCTTTAAGGTAGTCCCGACCAGGCTGACCGATGAGATGGACATTGTTTACGTTATCCGTTTGTCACTACGATATGTCTGCGTTTAAAGTCACGCCGTACCA
>JBCLEL010000161.1:0-5617 GCA_038913435.1 Chloroflexota bacterium | reverse complement strand
TCGCGGCCAACCCAAATTCTGCCGGCGCTGTGGCAGCCCGATTGCTCCGAGTTTGGAGCCTGTTCCCCTAGTAACAATCGAACCCGAACCTACGGCCAACCTGTCGGACGCGGCGAGTATTGGAACAGCGCAACCTCCGCTAGAGTCTAGGCCGGAGGCCGGCGCGCCGCTGGTTAGCGAAGCCGGCGGTAAATCGCCGGAGGAACTGTCCGCCGAGCAGCTACTCAAGTCCTTGCTCATCAGCGACGAAGATGTAGCAGCGGCGGCGGAACCGCATGCCATTGCGCCCCATATGACCATCGAAGAAGCGGCCTTTGCCGTCGAGCCTCAACCCTCGCTGGACGATTGGCAACATGCGATGGCAACCGAGACCTCGACCGATTTGACCATCGAATCACCAGTAGTCCTTGACCGTCCAGCAGAACCGCAGTCGGCAGTATCCGGGCCGTCCGCCATCGCGCTAGACCAGCCGGCTGCGGTTGAAGCGATAAAGGCGTCAGCGTTGCCGGCGCCATCAGCGCCCACCATCGCTGAACCAGAACCATCTGCCCAAGTATCCACTGAAAGGGAAAAACCGGAGCCGGCTGCGGTTGTCAGCGAAAGACGACTCTCAGCCAGGATACTGGTCGGCGTATCAGCAGTGGTCTTAGCAATCTCATTCATCCCAATGGCGGCGCTCTGGCTGTACCCGCCGGCTGGCGCAAACGTTGCCCTGAACTCGTTTCCGACCGATGACACCTGGGCGGCGCTCAGCTATGCCCGCACCTTTCGCGCCAGCTTGACCTTTGGCCTGTCCAGCGGCAACCCCTGGCCAGGCGCCGGCAACTATCTCTGGACCCTGCTTTTAGTGCCAGTCGAAACCATATTTGGGCAAACGCCGAGCAGCGTCGCTATCGCAACCAAGCTCTTGTCGGCATTGATCGGGGGCCTAGCCTGCCTGCTGGCCGGCTGGTTGACCTACCGTGTCACCAACAGTCAAGCGGCTGCTATAACCACTGCCATTGTAATGTCGCTGGACCCGAACTGGGCGTTGGCTCGGGCGGTCGGCAACGAGAACCCGCTTTTCGTTGCCCTGTTATTGGCCGGCGTCGCTCTGCTTACGCGCTCCAATTTCCTGGCGGCCGGCCTGGCGCTGGGCTTAGCGTTCGCCACCAGACCAGAGGGCCTGACGCTACTGGCGATTGTCGCGCTAGTTCTGGCTTTTCGCGCCTTCTGGCAACCGGAAGACCTGAACCGGGTTGGCTGGACCGAGCTGAAAGCGCCGGTCTTCTTCATTATCGGCGCGCTGGTGACCGCCGGCCCGTTCGCGCTATGGAGCCTGCGCGTCAGCGGGCAAGCCTTGCCGCCGTATTATGTAGAACAACTGCGGGCCGGCGAGTTGCTGAACCCCTCGACTATCCGCGCTATCTGGAATGGCTATCTCGACCAGACCGCTTACATCAGCGGCCCGTCCTGGCTGCTATTGTTGCCGCTGATCGTGGTGGCAATTGTCGCGTCGGTGCGAGTTAGAGGCGAGTTAGCAACGCCGATCTTTCTGTTTCCATTGGCCTTGCTCATCAGTATGACGACCAATGTTCGGTTGCCTAGCGCCGGCTGGACGCCCGACCAGAAAGCATTGTTGGACCCGATCATTCCCTTTTTGATCGTTCTGATAGTCATTGGCGGGCATGGCTGGTGTCTGGCGGCAAACGACCTTGCTCGTTACGCCGGCTATTGGCGACGGCCACTCATCATCTTTGCGAACGCCGGCCTGGCCGTAGCAGCCGGGCTGTTTATGTTAGCGGCTTTGCCCATTTGGACTGCGCTGCCAGGCGAGTACGGTTGGCGCTCGCGCGGCGCCAGTGAGACAACGGAGGTTGCCGCGCTGCTGGCGCGGGGGCGGGCCACTCAACCGACGGACCGGATAGCCGCGGCGCCGGCCGGTGCTATATCCTACCTTTCGGGCTTGCCAACGCTCGACATTGCCGGCAAGTACAGTCCCGTTGATCTCCGTCGTCCTCCGTTGGAACGGGTGGCGCTCCTCTCGCCACAGCTTTTGGCCGTATTTAGCGACCGGTATATCGAAAACTGGGCATTCGCTCAGCGCACAGTTCAGTTCGCTTTAACCAGGCCGGCCGGATGGCCCTCGCGCAGCTTCGGCGCATACATTTTGGACTTCAATAAGCCGCTGCTCGACCCAAGCCAAATCTACCAGCTTGACGCTTCGGGCTTACGGATACTCGACCGTCTCGATGTCGGTGATACCAGCGACGAAGCGGCGCATGACTACTCGGTCAATTCCCCACCACCACCGATCAAGCTGGCCGGCCTGATCGCCGAAGGCAGGTCGCTGTCGGATGAGGGACGGGCCTTTCTGGGACGCGAGACCTTTGTAATGAGGTCGGTTCCCGGTCAAGAGCTAGTGCTAATCCAAAGGTTTGATGGGACGGCCGGCGGCACGCTGATGGTCAACGTCAACCATCAACAGGTTGGCGAGTGGCATCTGCGGCCAAGTGACAAAGCGTTCAGCGAGGACCTCTTCGAAGTGCCAGCGCGATATATTGTCGGTGAAACGACGATAATCGAGCTTGATTTCGTGCCTGGACCCTCGCCTAGCGCGAACAGCTACTATTTCTGGAGCGCTGTCCGGCGTTAGTCATCGCTGGCGCGAGCAAGTAGATTCAATAGAGGCCCCGACGGAAAACGGCTTTGCGTAATTGTTCAGATTCCAGAGGTTTCGTCCCCCTCACTACCAACAATTAGGTGAGGCCGACCTCATCCCCCTGACCCCCTTCTCCTGCGAGGAGAAGGGGGAACTCCACTCGTGGGGGACACCCCCACATCCCCCGGCAAGGGCTCCGCCCTTGCAACCCGTTGTGTTTTCACCAATCGGATGTCGCCGGACATGATATGAGCTTAGATTGATGCGCGTACGCCTGCAAAACTGATCCCCCTAAATCTGAACACTTACCCGACGGAAAACGGCTTTGCAAAATAAACGCAAAACTGCTAGCATCGCGCGAGCGTTTCAATCCGTACAGCCCACCTGCGTGACACAGCTATCCATTGACTATTCCGGAACATTCAGACTTACTTATCAAGGAGGGCTAAGTGCGCGAACGATTCGAGCGGCGGGCGGCGGATGCTGCCTCCCGGGTCGAGCAAGATACGACCGGTTCTAGCGATCCTATGGGCGCCGCTGAGTTGAAGGCGTTGTCGCAACAGATCCTCGACCTCGCCAGCCGGCTTGACCGAATGGAAAGTATGATAAAAAGCTTCGATATGCGGCTGAGCCCAGGAATATCCGTGCTGCAAGGAAGGATAGATAGCCTGGCCCAGCAAAGCACTGTTTTTGGCGCTATATCTTTACTCCTGACCATCGGTGTCTTGATTGCCGTTCTGGTGGTGCGCTAGCGAACCATGCGAGACTGGCCTCAGCCACATCGCAAAGACGCGGTGGAGGCTGACCCAGCACTAGCCTATCTGATCGCGCCCTCTCTACGCAGAGAAGCGACCTGGTTATCACCATATCCCAACACCGACCGCAATACCTCCTCGGTGTGTTCGCCTAGCTTGGGTGGAGGCCGGCGATAGCTGACCGGCCATCGCTCAAAGCGCATCGGTGATCCGATAGCAGGTGTCTGGCTATCCGGCCCAAGTTCGAGGTTTATCAACAGGTGAGGGTAGCTCGCCAGCGCGTCATCAACCGTGTTGATCGGGCCGGCCGGCACGCCTGCGCCGCGCAATAGGTCTATCCACTCACTGGCAGGACGCTTTTCAAAATGCTGTTGGAGGGTGATCTCCACCACCTGTCTATTTCGCACCCGCGTCAGGTCAACAACATGCAAGCCATTTAACTGCCCGGACGAACTATCGTTGGACACTACCTAAACCTCGTCGCTTGAATACGGCAATATCATAAAAAATCCGCAAGAATGCCGGCGCAGTCGCCTAATGAGTCTATCCGGTAGCGCGAGGGCTTGTCCCTCGCAATGGGCGGGGAAGGTGGCGGGGCACAAGGCCCCGCGCTACGATGACTACCAGATCAAGTTATTAAGTTTCATAAAGCCGGCGATCACATCGCCCGCCTCTCGCGAAAGGCGAGTCACCTTCGGAGACAGGCGGGGCGCTTGAATGGAGATTAAAAGCTACCAAACCGATTTCCCCCGAAAGTGCGTTGATCCAAGCGCCAGGGCCTTTTCAAAGTCAATCCAAGCCAGGGTACAGCCCTCACTCTAGCTCTCTCCCAGAGGGAGAGAGAACCAGCGGAGGTCGCTCCAGAATCACCTCTCCCTCTGGGAGAGGTCGGCGGAGCGGAGCGACGCCGGGTGAGGGGATCTCACTGATCCCGACTCAACTTTGAAAAAGCCCTACGAAAGCGCCCAGCCATATTGACTTAACATCGCTAGACCATATATATTCACCCTCGTGAACCGCCACCGACGGCAGCCGATAGTCCAGCATGGCGCTAAACCCGATAAACTACCGTGCTTTACAGACTGCCCCTCCAGGACGCAATAAGAATTGTCTGAAATCAGCTCCGCCGCCGCGACCGAAGTGAACCCGATGTCCGCCGTAATCGGCCTGCTGAAGTCAATGCGTCCGCGCCAGTGGACTAAAAACGGCATCATTTTCTTCGGGCTGGTCTTTGCGCTGCGGCTATACGACCTCACAGCGGTCAGGACAGTGGTGGCAGCGTTCATCCTGTTCTGCCTGGTCAGCAGTGCCATATATATAGTGAACGACATTGTTGACGCCGAGCGAGACCGGCTGCATCCCACCAAACGTTTCCGCCCGATTGCCGCCGGCGTAGTGAGCGCGCCAACAGCCATCGCCGTTGCCGCGATACTGTTTTTGCTGTCCATCGGCGGTTCGATCGCATTGAGTCAGCCGTTCGCGGCGATGGTAGTCCTCTATGTGATTCTAATGCTGGCCTACAGCTTTGCACTAAAGCATATAGTGCTGATTGATGTTTTTACCATCGCCGGTGGATTTGTCATCCGGGCGGCAGCCGGCGCGCTGGTCATTGACGAGCCCATCTCGCCGTGGTTGTACGTCTGCACGGTGCTGGCGTCGCTCTTCCTGGGCTTTGGAAAACGCCGGCACGAGCTGGCGACCCTAGATGGTGACCAGGTGAACCATCGCGAGATATTGCACGAATATAGCATCCCTCTGTTGGACCACTTACTGGTCATTATCACCGCATCGGTAATCATGGCATACTCGCTATACACCTTCTCAGCCGAAAACCTGCCGCACAATCACTCGATGATGTTCACCATACCTTTCGTGTTGTACGGTATGTTCCGGTATCTCTACCTTGTTTACATTCGTGGCGCAGGTGGCAGCCCGGAGGAGATATTCCTCCAAGACAAACCAATATTGTTATCAGTTGCGCTTTGGGGACTGGCGGTGGTAGTGATACTCTACCTTGCGCCGAGGTAGGTTTGCTAGGTTTGCAACGTCCGGGGCAATTTCACAGGGCTTTTCGATTCTCTAATGTTGGTGTCTTGCCCGCAGGATGAGACTGTAGTTTGCGGCTTGGCCCGCGGCAGGGGACGAGCTCCTGCCCTACATATTGGGCCTATAGAATGTAGGGCAGTCGCCTGAGGCGACTCTCGTGCCTGGGTTGGGGCGG
>JBCLEL010000160.1:0-5619 GCA_038913435.1 Chloroflexota bacterium | reverse complement strand
ACGAGTTACGCGCTATTTCATTGGCAATTTTGTTTATGTAGCAGTCTCATCACTCATCTTTCCGGTGGCGAACCATCAATGCGACGATAACTGCTAGCGAGATCGCCGATATTGCCAGGCCGGCCAGCAGACTGATCGGCAGGTAGAGGAGCGTAAAAAGGTGTTCGCCGGGCGGCAAGAATAATGCCATAGCCACGTAATCGGCTCGGTAGATTGGCGCTGACTTGCCATCCATCCAAGCCCGCCAGCCAGGGTAGTAGTTTTCAGAAACCACGAGCAAGCCCGGCGCGTTAGAACTCGTCTTGACAACCGTCCGTAGCGGGCCGCTTGAGACCAGCTCGGTGTGAGGACGCGGCCCTGGCTGGACCAGGTCAAGGCCGGCCGGCCGTTCCTCCAGAACAACGTAATTTCCCGGATGAAACGACGGCTCAGCGATCAGCCGGCGGGCCTCGGCCGGGCTGCCGGCCAGCCGATAGTCGCGGACTGCCCACACTCGCGGCAGCGAGTCAACTACTCGTCGCAAGCTGATCCCATCTGATGCAAACTCCGGCTCGGTGCCGGCTAGCTCCATGCCCGGCGAAAGGTGGAACTTGACATTCATTATCTGCCAGTGCTTCCAACCAGCACTATGGTCAGATAGCAGATCGTTGACTCGGCTCAACTGGATCGGCGAATCGCCGGTCAGGACCGGCAAGCGTAATACCGAACCATAATTTGGCGGGAAAAAGGTCGCCGGCTCGCTGAAGACGCGATATGGCTCTGGAAAGCCGGCTAACTGCTCAGCAATGGGTCTGAACTGGCTGACGATATTTCGGTGGGAGTAGGTCAGGTTATTGCCAAAGTTGACGCGCATGAGGTCAATGAACAGTATCGCCACGACAAGCGTGGCTGCCACCGGAGCGCCGGCCGGCCAGCGCCAAAGTGCAACTACTATCAGGGCGGTCAACGTCACCAGAGCGCCAGCTAGCAATATATCGGCCTGGGCAGGCGTCGGATTGGCCCCTGCTGTCGCCATCGCGAAAGACGGAACAAGCGCCAGAAGGCCAGCGACGGCCAGCAGCAATAGAATCGGGCCGGCCAACTTTCGCGCCAAACGCTCCTTACTATCCCACAAGCCAGCTAACCACTGTGCTGTCAGTGCAGACCCGGCAAAGGCGGCTAGAGACATTGCTCTTTCCTGGTCTTTGAACAAAGCAAATCCAGGCGCTAGCGAGTACAAAACGGGATATATTGGCCCTTGTCCGCCGAGCGACAAAAGGATTGAAAATAGCAGTACGCCCAGCCAGAACCACGGCGGTCGCCGGCGGCCGGCGATTGAAGCGATTGCCAACAGGGCAGGCCCTCCCAGATACAGCGCCTTCTCGCCAAGCCAGGCCGGCGAGAGCAGTCCAACCAGCGATGCCAACTGGTAGCCGTGGGCCGCCTCCGCGTAGCTCAACTGTTGCCGGGTAGACTCTCCGATAAATTCAAAGGTTGGCAACAGTTGGATAGCTGAAAGTCCGACTGAAAGCAGCCCCCAGGTCAGTAGAAACTGCAAAGACCGCCCAATGCCGAGGCGGGCTTCAACAAGACGATAGATGGCGTAGAAGGCCGCTAAATAGGCGATGAATAGCATCGTTTGCGAGTGCCCGGCCAACAGCGCCAGCGCAATCGGGACCGCCGCCAAGCCAGCCCAACGAAAAGTAGCGCCACGCCTGATCCCGACCTCCAGCATCAACAACACCGCCGGCAGCCAGATAGCCGTCTCCAGCATCGGCAACTGTTGGGCCGGGTAGGAGGTCAGAAACCCGCTCAGACCGAAGCAGATAGCGCCGCCGACTGCCGCTATCTCGCGCCGGGTTGTCAGGCGAAAGTATGCGTAGGCGAATAGTAAGGCCAACAGGTAGTGGCCGGCCATCTCCAACTGCAACGCTCGGACCGGCAGCCCGCCGGCGCCAAACGCCACCGCCGTCAGCAAGGCAAGCGGGTAAAAAACCGCCGTCTGAGGGTCAGCCTGAAATGGATGCCCACCGAATATGTACGGGTTCCACAGTGGTGGGCGAAACCTGTAAATCTCGGAGGCGGTAAAATGACGAAACGGGTAGAATTGGTTGGTGAAGTCGCCCTCGACGACATACATTCGTTGAGCGGGAAACAGTGTCAGCGCTGGCCACATAAACACCAGCCAGACAGCTAGCAGTATGAGCACTGATAGGATTGTTGTCCGCTTGACCACCAAGAACCTCATCAGACCGAATAGTAGCCGATGGGAGAACAAAATTGATACTTCCCAAAACGATCAGCGATCAGCAGTCAGCTATCAGGGAGAAAAGAGTAACACTACGTCACAATATAGGTGATGTGATGTTTTACACCCTTGCGATCCACCAGAAGCATGCCCGGTCTTTCCATTGTTCACAGCAATCATTCAAGGCTTGGCAAGTGGCCACCAATAACGACAATCTTTGGCTAGGCTACCGCCCTAGGCTTGCCCGGGGCGCAGGGGCGAAGCCCCTGACGGGGGTTGTGGGGTGTCCCCCACTAGGTTTCCCCCTTCTCCTCGCAGGAGAAGGGGGTCAGGGGGATGAGGTGGCAGCTAGGCGGCAGGAGACAAGCTCCTGCCCTACGCTTGAAAGCAGGGAATGGAAAGACTCTGAGGAGCATGCCGACCGAAGCCGGTTTGGCGATAGGGAATATCATACCCTTTTCACTGTGAAAGAGTATAAGCTGATGGCTGATGGCTGATGGCTGATGGCTGACTGCTTATGTTGATGGGAGCGATGTTCAAAACCTCGCCTAACATCTACAACCTGAATTCAGCTATCCAGACCAAGATCGCTGAGGCGCGGGCAGCCGCCGGCGTCATTGCAGTAGCCGCCGGCGTCGGCCTGCTGCTTGGCGCAGGAGTAGCCTTAGCCTCGCCGTTATATGTGGCAGCCGGCCTGGCCGGCGTAGCCGGGCTGCTACTAGCCCTGGCCAGCCCATTCTGGGCGCTCATCGGAGTGTTCGCGGCGACACTCGGCCTGCCATTTGCCGTGATCCCGGTTGAGCTTGGCCCGATCCGGCTGACCATCGTTGATGTGGCGCTCGTTCTGGCAACCCTTTCCTGGGCATTCCGACTATTGGCGACCAGAGTTGACTTGGCATCCAGCCACGCCGACGGTCCTGTCCTGCTCTACGTTGGGATCACGATCATCGCCTTCCTGCTCGGCACGTCATATACAACGACCGCCGAAGTCTACCGGCTATTCCTGAAATCAATCAACGCGGCGCTAGTCTTCTTCGCCATTGTCCAGTCGGTCAACACTGTCGCTATCTTCCGGCGAACCACCCGGCTCTTTTCGTTGATTGGCTGGGGCGCAGCCACTATCGGAGTCGTGCTTTACTTTCTGCCCCACCCAACGTCAATCCAAATTTTGTCTGCGCTACGAGTTTTCAACTATCCCTCCGGCGCTGGCGCGTTGCGATTCATCGCCGGCGCCGACATCCAGCGGGCCATCGGTCTGGCTGTTGACCCCAATGTGTTCGGCGCGATGCTGGTGCTGGTTGCGCTGGTGACCATCGGGGCGTTGTTCGACGCAGATACGAAGCTGAAGCCTTTGGTTTTAAGCGGGCTGGTGGTCAGCCTGCTAGCCCTGCTGCTCACCTATTCGCGCAGCTCCTGGCTAGGTTTCGCCGGCGGCCTGGCGTTATTCGTAGCGCTCTGGACACGCCGGCCGTGGCTATTACTGATGGTCGGCGCCGGACTGATTGCCGCCTTGCTACTACCATCCGAGCTGCCGTTCGTCGAACATCTGCAATCGGGGCTTCAGGCGCGAGACCAGGCGGCGGCCATGCGGTTGGGCGAGTATAAGGACGCGCTGATATTGATCCAACGCTATCCGATATTCGGGGTAGGGTACGGGTCGGCGCCAACCGTTGATCTGTACCTGGGTGTCAGCAGCATCTATCTGCTCATCGCGGAGCAGGCCGGCGTGGTCGGTCTGACAGCGTTTCTTATAGTAGTCGTCGCAGTCGCGCTCAAGGCAGCCCGACCAGCCTGGCATCATCTGCCCGTTCCTGGACGTAGCGTTTTCCTCGGCTGGCTCTCGGCGATGGTTGGGGCGCTGACAGCCGGCGGTCTCGACCACCATTTCGCCAATATCGTATTCCCCCACATGATTACGCTGTGGTGGCTGGTGGTTGGAATGGTGGTGGCTGGTAGTATGATCTCAGATTCAGCTAGAAAAGGCGACCAGTCCGGCTAAAACCATCGCCACAGGCTGCGGGCCGGCGTTGACAGCCAGTCGGCGTCGCTGTCCGGATGAAAGAGATCGGCGCTGAACCCTCTTGCAACCCGGTATAGCAACAAGTAGCGCAGCGGATGGGATTTATCGGAGTTGAGCCGGTCGTTGAACAGCCCTGCCTGGTCAATGAAAAGGTGGACTACATAGGCGAGCGCGCCGGCCGTTAACCACCGCCGCCGCAGTACGATTGCCAGGCCGGCCAGAATCGTCGCCAACTCCCAGGAATGGACTGGCAGGATTATCACTCTCGCTGAAGGCTTGACGCGCCGTACGAGGTAATCAACGAAGTGGTCAAGGTCAATGAAAAAGCCGGCGGCCAGCGAGGCCGGCCAAACGAACCTGCTCTTTGTTCCTGCACTGGCGAGCAGGGCTACCGCCGTCGAGGTCAAAAGGTGGTAACGAGGTCGAGCCATTGGCGTGCGATTCCTTAGTTGGGCAGGTATGCTACTTATATTGATAGCAACAAGCAAATCATTTTAGATCATAAGAGACCGAGGGGAGGTAAGTTTTATGAGACTGCGCGGTAGGCGAATAGCGGTTCTAGCGGAGAACGACTATGAAGACCTGGAAGCCTGGTATCCGATTCTGCGCTTCCGTGAGGAGGGCGCCGAGGTCGTTGTGGTTGGCCCGGCCGAGCCAACGACTTACAAGAGCAAGCACGGCTATCCCTTGAAGACCGATGCCAATGCCTCAACGATTGACGCCGATAGCTTTGACGCGGTGATAGTGCCCGGCGGATGGGCGCCGGACCGAATGCGCCGTTACCCGGCGATGCTCGACCTGGTACGTCATCTCTACCGGCAAGGGAAAGTTGTAGCGGCGATCTGTCATGGCCCCTGGGTGTTGGTGTCGGCCGATGTGCTGCGTGGCAAGCAGGCGACATCATCAGCAGGCATCAAGGATGACGTAAAAAACGCCGGCGCGACCTGGATCAATCAGGAAGTTGTGCGCGACGGCAATCTAATCACTTCACGAGCGCCGGATGATCTGCCGGCCTTCTGTCGTGAGATTATCGCGGCCTTGATGGAGGCGCGAATAGAAGCGGCGGCGGTTGCCGGCTAACCTTCGCGCCTGAGCAAGATCGCAATCGCACCGGCGATAATCAGCGCCGCCCCCAACAACTGGTTGGCAGAGGGATAAGCTACCAGCAGCAATGCGCTCCAGCCGGCCGCCGCCAACGGTTCGATGGTCGCAACCACACTGACAACGGTAGCCGGCGCCTGCTTCAAGGCGCTGACATAGAGCCAGTACGCACCCAACGTCGGGCCAGCGGCCAGTGCGATCGCCAGAATCACGGTTGGCCATATAAGCGCAGCGTCTAACGGGCGTTCCAGGACCGGCGAACTTGGCAACA
>JBCLEL010000159.1:0-5661 GCA_038913435.1 Chloroflexota bacterium | reverse complement strand
TCATTTGACGATGACGATGTGGACTGCCGAGTTAGCAGTGTCCAACAAAGCCAAGCCCTCGTTTTCACGGTAGATAAGCCCTGCCCCTGGAACGATGTTGCCTTCGGCGAAGTAAGCTTGGCCAACCAGTTCGAGAGATGACACATCGTACACCAACATTCTCCGCTGGTTCGGTATGGTCACAAACATCCGGGGGGGTGGCCCAGTCACTATTGCCAGGTGTGACGCCCCTGCCGCGCCGAACGGTTTGCTAGCGACAATCGAACCATCGCTATCAATTCGGACCAGCCGCTCGTTGGCGACGGAAAAGACCACCCCATTTGGCCCCATTATCGCGGCGTGCGGCTCGCCCAATAGCATTGCCTCGTTTCCGCGTAGTTCCTTGTTAATTTTGCCGCCAGCCGTCGCTAAAACTATCCGCTTGCTCCCAGTATCGGAAATGACGAGGCTGCCGTCTGAAGCAATTGCTACACTGCCTGGGCTATAGAACCCTCCCCCGGCGATCACGACACTTTGGAAAGCGCCGTCGGCCGAGAACCGTTGCACAATCTGACCAGAGCTTTTATCAACTGTCAAAACCGATCCAGCCCCATCAATGGCCACATCAACCGGCCGGACCAGCTTGCCAGGGGTCTCGCCCTTTTCGCCGATGTTGCGTTCGAAGGCGCCGTCGCGGCTGAAACGGCGGATGACGCTAGCCCCGCTGTCAGCGATGTAGATGCGGCCCTGCTTGTCAAACGCCAGGCCAGAGAAACCAGATGCGTCATCTACCCCGGACAGCTTGATAGTCCTGACAATCTTCATGTCAACTGTCGGGCCTTCCGGCTTCGGCAGTGGCGGCGCCGGCGCCGCCGGCTTGGCGGCGGGCGGTTGAGGCTGAGACTGGGAAGCGACTGTCGTTGGAGCGGTTGGACTGGGAACGGAGAGCGAAGGCAGGATCAGCATAACGACCGCGACCACCACGATCAGTACCGCCACCACCAGACCAGCTATCTGGGTCCGATTGATCCGCCAACTGACTGTCACCCGCTGTCTGGCTGCCTCAGCCGGGCGCTCGCCAGGGATTTCCTCGATGGCCGGCGCCTGGGCCGATACCTGCCCTTCAACGGATGGTTCAGGTGGCTCCGCCGTCTCTACCGTCGAAGTCTCGGTCGGTTCGATGGGTGGAGCGGCTGGCGTCTCAGCCTCGGCCGGCGGTCGCTCTGGCGCTGGCGGCGTTGCAAAGCGTACGGACTCCCGGACGACCGCTGGCCGGCGTTGGATAGTCTGCGCCCGCCTGGCGACAGTCGAACGCCGCAATCGCCACATTACGGCGCCGATGGCGCCCAGCGCCAGGACGATAAGTCCGTATAGCAGCCGGATTTTCATCTAAGTTCCACCATTCCTGCTAGAGCGCTATTGAAAGCCCTATGTTATACCTAATGCCGATGGAAAGATCCTGTTTTAGTGTTTAATGCTTATACGATTGACACGCCGGTAGCGCGGGCGTCTCGCCCGCTCCGGAGCGGCCAGGATGGCCGCGCTCCCAGGAATAACATACTTTATCCCCCACCAGAAAACAGGGTCTATAGCAAAACAATAGATATTAGCTACTAGATTATCATTTCCGCTGATATAAATTCAGCGCGTAGATAGCATGATCGCCGACATCTGATAGGCAGATCAAGTCGTTGCCGCATTTGGCAAGGCCAATCGGCCGGCTGAACGGCCGGCCGTATAGGCGGTTATACTGCCCGATCGGCTGGGCGTTCTCGTCGAACACTAGGATCCACTGACGGCCTGGCGAAGCGACCAGTACGGCGTCCCCAATCTTGGCTAAATAGGCCCCGATGTCAAACTCCTCGCCCGGCGTTGTCCACTGGTTCAGCAATTCGCCGCTAGACGTCAATATGCTGAGGCTATGGTTCTTTCTACTTGATATAAAGATACGGCCATCCTCGCTGACCTCTACGCCTGTCGGGCCAAGCCCTGGACTGGCATCCGGTAGCTTGAACTCGCCAATTTGCCTGCCGCTCAGGTCGAATTTCAATATTCGGGCCTTGCCGACATCAGCGACGTAAATATTATCCTCTCGATCTATACTGACGCCACGCGGAGCGTTGAAGACTTCCGTCCCGCCGATTGTCATTATCCTCGAACCTCGCGAGTCGAACAAATCGACCTTTCGGCCGATGCTATCTGCAACGACCATCAGGCCGCTTGAGCCAACCGCTACATCAACCGGCTCCATCAGCCGGTCAAGATTCCCTGACGCCGGCGCTATCTGGCGAATGAACCGTCCATCTGGGTTCAGCGTCTGCACCCTCTGGTTCTTTGCGTCGGCAACATAGATCGTGACATCTGGACCTGCGCCGATACCCCGTGGCTGGAACAGTTGTTGCGGCCCGTTGCCGTGGTCGCCGGCCTTCCAGACGATCAGCGGACGCTTGGGTGACAGTCGCGCCAGGGTGGAATCTGGCGGCAGCCGTTCGGCGTTAGGGTTGTGGATGACCTTGATTATGCGCGTGCCGGAAGGATCGAATAGCTCGACGACTCGCAAGCCGGCGTCGGCGGCTGTCACTCGCTCGATCAGCGCCCGGCCATTGGCTGAGTTCGGCTCCATGACCACCAGGCACGACCTATGGCGCATCACCGTCCTCGGATCAACCTCTTGGTAGGCCAGCATCCAGGGTTGACGGTCGCCCAAAGGGTAGGTCTCGATCAGGTACGTCGCGAAGCCAGTCCGGCTGCCGTCAACCACCGTCGGTGCGATCAGGCCCTCCGACTCGCAGACCGGGTCCGTCACTGCCCGCAACACCAGCGCCGGATCGCCGGCGCCTAGCAGCTTGGGCGTCTCTACATAGAAGCGGTTGTAGTTATTCCAGAGCGCCAGGGCGACTACGCCGGCTATCGCCAACGGCGCTACTACGCGGGCCACCCTACCTAGTGGCAACCTTCCGATCATTGAGCCGGCTCGTTCGAGCGCCAGACCTGCGATGGCGGCGGCCGGCGGTATGGCGAACTGCGCTCGCGTTACTGATAGCTCTTGCGCCTGGCTGAAGCCCTGTGTGATTACAACCGAGCCGACGATCCAACCCAACGTCAGCAGCGCCGCCGGTTGCCTGATCGCCTTAACCAGTATCACCAGTCCCGCTAGGGCGAATACCGCCGTCGTTAGATCAAGCAGGCTTCCCGATATGAATAGCCCTTTAGCGTTCGGATTGCTCAAGAAGGCCAAAAAGCCCTTTGTCGTCGAAATGGCAACCGACGCTGCAAACGCCGCTCCTGTCAGTCTCGGCGCGCTCGGAGCGTCTATGACCGACTGGGCGAACATCTGGGTAATGATCTCCTGTTTATTGAAGGCGAGGAAGGGCAGGAACAAAACGGAGAATCCGGCTAAAAGCGGCGTAAGGACTGTCCACAAACGTTGACGGTTTAGGATGGCGGCCAATACGGCGTGACCGAGTAGGAGGAAGATCATCAGCCGGCCTGAAAAGAAGGTGTAGAAGCCGAGCGCGCCGGCCAGGCCGGCCAGCATCGAATAAAAAACGCTGCCGCGCGTCAACCCCAGCAGATAAAAGGCGACTGCCATTGCCGCCGGCAGGATCGGCTGGATGTTATTTTCGCCGGTGTGGCCGTAGGCAAGGATGACATGGGCGCAGGCTGCAAGAGACAGTCCTGCTATCGCCGTCCACCGATTGAACGCCTGCTTCAGAAAACCATAGAAAGGCGGAAAGCTGGCGATGATGATGAGCACCGAACTCATCTTCCAACCGAAACCGTCAATACCGAAAAAAAGCATCACCAGCGACTGTATCATCGTCCCCGCAACCGGGTGGACACCATAGACGCCGGCCTGCCAGAACGGGTTCGCCATCTCGACGCCTTCGGCTACCCTCTGCGACGACCAGTAAAAGACGTACTCGTCGCCGATGACCGAGTAGTAATAGTTGGTCAGGTCCTGGATGACGGCGGCGCCATAGGCCACACCGATCAGGACAACTACTAGCAGATCCCAGCGGTCAAACTGGATCCTCAGCGAGAGGTTGCGCCGGCGGTCGTAAAGATAGGCGGCGGCTAGTGCCCCAGCCACTGCCAGGATCTCGATCCAACCGTAGTACCAGGAGTAGCGCCGGTGCCCCAGTTGCACTAATAGGAAAAGAAACGCGCCGCTAAGCAGGCCAGCCGCCCCTAAAAACAGGCTGTTGACCGAAGGAAACGGTCGCATCGGGGCGGACCGGCTTCTCCAGCCAACTATCCAGGCCGGAGTTGGTAGGATCAGGCCGGCGAGCGCGATGCCAGCTAGCGTGATAATCAAAGCCGGCCGCCATATCCGTTGACCAAGCAGCACGATCATCTCATTGCTCAGCAGCGGCTCAATCAAAGGGATGCCAACCGGCGGGATGGGGATGCCGCCCAGCAACTGTGGCGCTGCCCACCGGGCAGCCACCAGCGCCGCTATTATCAGGAGCAGTCGCAGCAAGTGGCCAACTAGCCAGACTATATGAAGCCTTGAGGATGAGACCGCAGAGGGGTTCGCCATTGGCCTGGGCTAGCCCACCGGGTCAGTTTCGGCCGGCCTGAGCGCCGGTCGTAGGTGGCGTATCCTGATCCGGGCCAGGTCTCGAAACATCCTTGCCGTGTCCCGCACGATCCGCAGCCGGCTGTCCGGCGAGTTGATCCAACGCACCGGCAGTTCAGTCACTTTGAGTCTGAACTTGCGGGCCAAAAACAGCGTTTCCACGTCGAACATGAAGCCGTCTATCACCTGCTGGCCGAACAGAAATCGAGCGACCGGTCCCTTGAAAAGCTTGAAGCCACATTGGGTATCGGCATATTCATCTAGGCGGAGCCATACCGCGATGATCTTATTAAAGATACGAGCGGCCTTCTGGCGATACAGCGGCTGGCGTTTCAGCACCAGGCTTTCGGTCAGTCCTCGCGATCCGATCACCAGGTCGGCGCCTTCGTTCAACCGGCGCAGGGCCGGCTCTAGCTCGGCGATAGGCGTTGACAGGTCAGCGTCGGTGAACAGAACGGTCTCCCCCAGGCTATCAACTACACCTGTGCGTACGGCGGCGCCCTTGCCCCGGTTCGGTGTATAGGCGATCAATCTGGCATTTGGAAGGCCGGCGATGGCTTTATTGACTACTTGGACAGTGTTGTCGCGGCTACCGTCGTCAACCACGACCAGTTCCCAGTTGTAGGGTTGGACAGCGAGATACTCGGTGATCGAGTGAAGCGTGGGGCCTATACGCTTCTCCTCATTGTAGGCCGGCACCACGACTGTCAGGTATGGTCTGTCGCGGCCGGCCGGCTTTTCCATAGAGTAGGTCCTCGATTGCGCGCTCAAAGATTGGCGGTCAGCGGTCCTGGCGCCCTGATTGGGCTAGTGCTGAGACGCATGCCGGCTGTTCTGGCTTGCTAGCACCAGCCCCCAGACTACTACGATTGGTAACAAGATTGCCCCGATTCCTGCTAGCCAGGGATTGGCTAAGATGAACCCGCCCCCAAGAAGCAAACTGGTGATGATAATTCCCATGAAAATTAACGCTGTCATTCCTGCCCCTGTTACTATTAGCTTGTTCCCGACCTGTGTCCGTCACCAACGCCGGCCGGTGGATGGTGTCACGTCGGGCAACGGTCCTGCCTGGCTTTATGGTCGCCAGACGCCTTTGCTTG
>JBCLEL010000158.1:0-5718 GCA_038913435.1 Chloroflexota bacterium | reverse complement strand
CCCAGACAGCGCGAGCGTACTTTAGTTCTGAATAGGTGAAGCCTTCGCCGAGTCTTTCCATGATGGCTTTTAACGGTAAGGGACCAAGTTCATTTATCGCCGTCTCAATCACCTCTTGCTTCGGCTGGCTTATTAGCCTGCTGATGTCCACATCCTCGCCCGCTTCGATGGCGGCAGCTAAATGACCTTCAATCGTTGATATCGCTAGTCCACGCGTGGAGGCGATGTCTTCGGATCCGAGTCCCCGATTGAACAGGGCGTAAGACTCCTGTGCCGACTCGCTATACTCAAGCCGGCGCTCCGGCGGAGGCGTGATCTTGGTGGGCTCCGCGCCAGTTCTCCGGCTGTAGTCCACGATCACTCGGAGGAAATCGTCCGCAAAATCGCGCAGCTTCTTTTCTCCGACGCCCTGCATACGCGCGAACTCCTCACGGGTGGCCGGAAGCTCGGCTGCCATCTGTCTCAGGCTGGAGTCGTGAAAGATCACGTACGCTGGAACTTTGCGCTCCTCGGCGAGGCGTTGCCGCAAGGCTCTGAGTTGATCGAAGAGCTCCTGGTGCGGTTGCGGTGTCGAAACCGCCGGCCCCGGCTCACGGCTTTTCGCCACCCTTAGCGTGACCTTTTCACGCTTCGACAAGGCCTCTCGTCCCATTGAGGTTATTTTGAGCACGTTGTACTCGTTTGGCTCGCGGTGAAGATAGCCAGCCTGTATCAGGCTTTCGGCTAGATCGCGCCAAGTATCTACCGATTGATCGCGACCGATGCCAAACGTCGAGACCTTATCATGGCCATTGCGGGCGATGCGTTCGTCATTACCTGCGCGAAGCACGTTTATGAGATAGTCCCGCCCGAATCGCTCGCCTGTTCGTATAGCACAGGACATGAACATCTGGGCCAGGCGCGTAAAGTCGACCATCTGGCTAGGCTCGCCGCAAATATCGCAACAGGATTCGACCTCACAATCCAGAGAGTCGTCAAAGTAAGCCAGCAATAAGCGCCGGCGGCAGGTTGTGGCGCTCGCCCAGTCCGTCATTTTGCGGAGTTGCTGCCTGGCTATCTCCCTTTCGGTTTCCGATGACTTTTGGTCTATCCAATGCTCTTGCCTGATAACGTCGCTGTAGCTGTAAAAGAGGATACAATCGCTCGGTTCGCCGTCGCGGCCTGCCCGGCCGCTTTCCTGATAGTATCCTTCGAGATTTTTCGGCAGGTCGTAGTGAACCACGAACCGTACGTCCGGCTTGTCGATACCCATGCCGAAGGCAATAGTTGCAACGATAACGCTACTCCGATCTTCAATGAAGGCTTCCTGTCGTCGCCGGCGTTCGTCGTTTTCCAGTCCCGCGTGGTAGGCCAGGGCGCTGAAACCGTCCCGCCGCAACCTCTCCGCCAAGTTTTCAGTTCCGGCCCGCGATTGGCAATAGATGATGCCGGAGGAGTTGCCGCGTTGCTGAAGATAGTCAGTCAACTGCCGGTATGCCTCCTTTTTTGGCCGAACATCGTAGTATAGGTTGGGGCGGTTGAAGTTGCCGCGGAAGATAGCGGCTTTTTCCAGGGCTAGCTGCTCAACGATGTCGGCCTGGACACGACGGGTCGCAGTCGCCGTGAAAGCGGCTAGCGGTACGTTTGGGAAGAGTTCTCGTAACCGCTTCAATTCCCGATATTCGGGCCGAAAGTCGTGTCCCCACTCGGAGATGCAATGCACCTCGTCAATTGCGAAGAGGGCCAACTTTACGGAAGACAGTAGGCTCAGGAAGCCCGGCATAACGAGACGTTCGGGCGCAACGTAGAGCAATGTAACTGCACCGCGAACCACCGCTGCCTGCCGGCGGCCGACCTCCGACGCATCAAGAGAGCTGTTGATGAACGTAGCAGGAACCTCCATCGTCTGCAGTTTGTCCACCTGATCCTTCATCAACGAAATGAGCGGTGAGACGACGACAGTTACCCCGTCGTGGAGCAGGGCCGGCAACTGGTAGCAGAGCGATTTCCCTCCACCGGTCGGCATGAGAACGAGCACGTCTTGTCGGGCCAAGATCGCCCCGACGATCTCACGTTGAAGAGGTCGGAACGTCGTATAGCCGAAAGTTGACTTTAGCTTGTCCAGTACCTGGGCATCGGATGGCAGGTCGTTCAGCATGGCCCGAAGATAATACACTGTCCGGCAGTTAAGGAATGCGCCTGCTCGTAATTGTTCAGATTCGAGAGGTTTCGTCCCCCTCACTGCCAGCATTGGGTGAAGCCGACCTCATCCCCCTGACCCCCTTCTCCTCGCAGGAGAAGGGGGAACTGACACTCGTGGGGGACACCCCCACATCCCCCGGCCAGGGCTTCGCCCTTGCAACCGGTTGCAGTTTTCACCAATCGGATGTCGCCGGACACGATATAAGCTTAGATTGATGCTCATGCGGTTGCAAACTGATCCCCTAAATCTGAACGCTTACCCGGGCGCTCAGTATTTGGCCTGAAGGCCCTTCTATGCTCTAATCATCACCAGAAAGTGCGTAGAGCCGGCAACCAGGTCGCGGCCGCCAGCGCTATGGCTAAGCAACGCAGCGTCTTGCCGGCGAACGTTGCCGCCACAAAAGTCGGCAGGCGCATTCCGCTGGCGCCGGCCGCTACCCCAGCCAGATCGAAGGCCGGGTTGGGTACCAGCGCCAGGACAAATATGACCGGCAGCCCGTGGCGAGCTGCTATCCCTTCGACCGACTTTAGCAATCGGGCTAGTAGGCCAGATCCGGAGGTCGCTGCCGCGCGTCCCGCTGTCCCGATCAGGTAGCCGCTCAGTTCGCCGATGGTCATCCCAGCGCCGGCTACCAGTCCAACTACCAGCGGATCGAGCAGCTTGCCGGCCGCCACTACTGCCAATAGTCCTGGGACCGGTATGCCCACCGTAGCACTAGAGACCAGCGTAATCACGAATAGACCCAGATAGCCGGCCGATTCCAGATAAATGGCTGGGTCCAGGCTGCCGACTTGCGGGGCGAGCACGCCGGCCGCCACCGTCATGCCCATCGCTAGCCCCAGCAAGGCTCCGAGCCGCCACAAGTTCTGTACGGGAAAGGTCGCCAGCCTTAGGATGGCGTCAACCATGTCACGCCTTCTCGAAGTCCTATTTGCCTCGACCTGAGGCTTTGGCTAGCACTTTAGTAGGCGGAAAAAGCCAGTGGCTGTCGGAGAACTGCCAAAAGACGCCAACCTGCCAAATTGCGAGGAAATGGGGGTTCAAGAAGAGCGAACCACATCAACGTTGAGTTTTGGTCGCAGATTGAAAAGGGCTACGGGCTATTTTGACCGCCGGCGCGTTTTTCCTGTTCAAGCAAGTCCCGTGCAATGCCGGTTATAGCTTGCCGGCGGTTGCGATTGAACGTTCCTTCGCCTATGTAGTGCCTCGCCATGATCTGCCGGTTCTGGCGTTCGAGAACGTAGGCTTCATAGAGTGTTAGGTATTGAATCCATCCGCCGCTGAGGTCGCTCGTGCGTTCACCAGTTGGCTTTAGTCTCTCGATTGTCCCCACCAGTAGCTGACGGAGGGCGCGGGCTCGCGCTAGCGAGGTGTCCTCTCCCGGCTCGTTTTCTGACAGCTTAGTTCCGCTGCCAAGCCGACGCGAAATCAGACGTTGCAGCCGATTCTGGAGTGGGTGGGCGCTGAGCGCCGGCAGGTTGTTCAGCTTTCGCAAGGCGTCTTCTACTTGGATTCGCAGTTGCTTCTCTTCGAGCGCCTCTAGCTCGATTCTGGCGTCGGATAGCACCCGCTCCAGCCGCGGCGCCAGTCCGGCCTCCGAGGTCAGCGCCCGCAGAGTAGAACGGAGTTCGCCCGTCTCGTTGCGATAAAAGACCCGGTCCCATAACTGTCGCGCAAATTCGCTAAGAGCGTGGCTCACCAGCGCTAGCGAAACGACCAGTAATAGCCCTACCAACCTGTCGAACGGATCATCAATGCCAGCGGCCAGTACAACGCTGATGTAAAGCAGAGCGAGCAAAGTTAATGAACTTATGAAGTAGAGGAAATCTCGCGTCAACACCTGGTCTTCTAGCAGCGCGTTGTATTGCAAAACATTCCAGGCCACCAGCGCCAGCCCCAGAGCGAGTGTCAGGTGGCCGAGCGCTTGAGGCAGGTCGAGGTGAAGCCAGGTGTCTACTGTCAGGTAGCCTCCACCCAATGTAAACAGCGCTGCGCTGGCGGTCAGCCAGAGAAAGCGAGCGCGTAGTCGGCTGTCGACCGAGGTAGCCCATAGATAGCGCAGGTTTAATAGCGCCGTCAGCGCCGCGAACAGCGTCACGGCAACAAAGCCGGCGTATAACTCGGTTGCCCGAAAGGCGATCAAGCCATTTGGAAGCCATGGGGCGGATACGATTGCTGGCTGACTCCACCGAAATAGCAGGTCGTCGATATAACCGGTCGCAGCGTAGAAAGCGCAGCCGAGCAGGATGCCAAACCCAATTAGTCGCCGGGTCAATTGGCCGGGGCCGGTAGTAGTGGCTTCGCCGGCGCGATTAAATAGGATCGCCGTCAGCCAGTACCAGACGGCTGGTGTCAAGGCGCCGCCAAACCAGAATCGCTGGCCCCAGGCGGCCGCTTCCTCAGCGGTCGGGGCATTCATCCTCAGAGCCTGGCCCAGCAGATACAACGCCAGTAGAAGCTGAGCAAGGGCTGCAAGTCTCGAGACGTTGCTGCGCGGCCCCCTTGTCAGAACGTAGAGTCCGAGCAGCCAGAAGACTAGCATCGCGGCTAGCGTTGGCGTCGAGTAAAGGTATGGCACTTCTATCCTGGCTTGTGGGCTGCTAATATCATTGGAGGCTGCTCTGATTTGAGGGTGATTTCTATGACCGCGTTGATACACCCAGCGGGTCGAAGACAATGATAGTACGTTGTCAGAATAGTCGGCATCCCGTTCAGTTTAGCGGGGTGGGCAATGCAGGGCTCGAACCTGCGGCCTCACGGATGTAAGCCGTGTGCTCTAGCCAACTGAGCTAATTGCCCGATGCAGATTGAGTATATCACCGCCGGTTTTCCAGGGTCAACGGCGTGGAGGACGAGGTCTCGCCGTGGCGGTGGCCGGCGGGTCAGGCGGCGGTTGCTGGTTTTTCAGCGCATCTTCTAGGATAGCGATTCCGTCGACTACGCCGGGAAGATCACGCATAAAGTGGAGGTTCCCGCCAAGAATATCGCGGATGAGACCGGCTAGCGGGGCGGATGCCACAGCTTCTCGGAAAGTCGCAAGCCCGTCGTCACCGTTGCCCATCCCCAAGAGGGCCACTCCCAGATTATAGGTACCGTAGGGGGACAGGGGGTTTCGAGCCACGGCCTCGCGGAGTGCCACAACCGCGTCCTGGAAGGTCTCCGTCGCCTCCTCGCGCTTTCCGAGACAAAGCAGGGCAGCGCCGAGGTTGACCAAGCGGCGGCCCTCCCTATCATGTTCGCCGGTCTGGCGAGCGATGGCCCGCGCCTGTTCGTGATACTCTATGGCCTTCTGCGGCTGTCCCAGGTTGCTATAGGCGTTACCCAGGTTGCCCAAGTGTGTGCCCTCTGCGCGTCGGTCGCCGGTCTCGCGGGCGATGGCCAGCGCCTGTTCGTAACAGTCGATGGCCTTCTGCGGCTGTCCCAGGCGGCTATAGGAGCCGCTACCCAGGTTGCCCAAGTGTGTGCCCTCTGTGCTTCGGTCGCCGGTCTCGCGGGCGATGGCCAGCGCCTGTTCGTAAAGCTCGATGGCCTTCTGC
>JBCLEL010000157.1:0-5729 GCA_038913435.1 Chloroflexota bacterium | reverse complement strand
CGGGTGAGGGTTAGGCGTTGACCCTCTAAACCGTACTACCCTTGTCAGCCCCTTGCGAGGGACAAGCCCTGGCGCTACGGGATAGACTCATTGCCAGATCTAGTTGTTAAAGATCATAAATACAATAGCCGAGACCGCTGCCCCACTCAGTTTGCAAATTGCCGGCCACCCGCAGATGATTAGGCACAGCGATGCAATTGCGATTCGCCTCGTATCGGGAGTCAAACTATGCCGAAGATCGCCATGATTGGGGCCGGCAGCGTCGTGTTTGCCAAGCGTCTGATAACTGATGTGTTGTCATGGCCGGAGCTTCAGGACAGCGCCTTCTCCCTAACGGACATTGATAGCAACCGGTTGGAGATGATTGCTTCTTTGGCGCGACGTATGGTCAAAGAACGCCGCCTGCCGGCCCAGATTGAGACGACGTTAGACCGGCGAGAGGCATTGGAAGGCGCTGATTACGTTGTGGTAACGGTCCTGATCGGTGGCCTAGACCACATCCAAAAGGACATCGAGATCGGGCGAAGATACGGCATTGACCAGGCGGTCGGCGATACTCTTGGCCCCGGCGGAGTTATGCGAGCGGTTCGCACCATCCCGGTTTTACTGGACATCTGCGCTGATATGGCTGAGTTATGCCCGCAGGCCTTGCTGATTAACTATTCAAATCCGATGGCAATGAACTGCTGGGCAATCAGTCGGGCTACGAAAATCAAGGCCGTCGGTCTCTGCCACAGCGTTCAACACACATCGCACCTGCTTGCGGAGTTTGTCGGCCTGCCCTACGAGGAAATGGCCTACTGGGTGGCCGGCATCAACCACCAGGCTTGGTTCCTCAGGTTTGAGCGCAAAGGCAAAAGCTTATACCCAGAGTTGTTCGCGGCGATGGACGACCCGTCAGTCTACGACCCTGAGCGGGTGCGCTTTGAGATAATGAGACACTTTGGCTATTTCGTGACCGAGTCCACCCGGCACATGTCCGAGTATGTGCCGTACTTCAGGCGCACTGGTGAGTTGATCGAACGCTACCTTGGCCACTACCGCGGAGTAGAGGTCATCTCCCGCTATCGCCAAAGTCATTCCGAGCATTACGCTGAAGTACAGCGGCTAATCGCCAGCGAAGAGCCATTGGAATGGAGTCGTTCAGACGAGTATTGCTCCTACATACTCCATGCCATCGAAACCAACACACCGTTTCGCATAAATGGCAATGTGACGAACAGCGGTCTGATAACTAACTTGCCGGCCGGTTGCTGCGTGGAGGTCCCATGTCTGGTAGACAACACCGGCATCAACCCCTGCTACGTCGGCGATCTGCCCCCGCAACTGGCCGCTATCAACCGCACCAATATCAACGTGCAAGACCTGGCAGCAAAAGGGGTATTGGAGCAAGACTGCAAGGCCATCCATCAAGCGGTGGCCCTGGACCCGCTCACATCGGCGATCCTACCGCTAGACCAGATCGAAAAGATGACTGCGGAACTACTGGCGGCTGGAGGTAAGTACGTCCGACTTTGAATGACGTTTTGGCGCCCGGCTTGTCAATAGCCAGAGGATGGCTGCAACGAACGGCAACAGAGAGAGGAACGTCGCCGGCAGTAACGCCAGCCGCGTTCCACCCTCAGGCTGAATAATACGTAGCGCCAACGGCAAGCGGTAGATGATCCCGGCGCCGGCTTGGCCGGCGGAGAGCCATAAGTCAACGGCCAGGTCGAGCGTTTGTAGGCGAAGGTCGCTGACCGTCTTTTCGGGGCCGGCCTCGAGCCGGACCGAGGCGTGAAGCTGGACCGATTGGCTAAATCGCACGGTTGCTCCTCTAAAATGTGAATGACATTATGCCGGCATCGCGGGAATCTATTGGCGGCCATGTGCGATCAGGACGTCTCGGCGACATTTTCCCATCATTCAAATGCGAAGGCGCTTATCTCTAGCGCCGTTCTTATTGAATCCAACGAGCTTCGTTCTTAGTATTTATTCTAGCCCGGCCGACCTGCGTGCTATTCAAGCCATCAACATCGCCCGCACGCAAGCCGGCCGGCGCTTTTGCGTCGCCTCCTACGAAAATAGCCGTACCTGACCCATCCGGCGGCACGAGACAAGCTCGTGCCCTACGTTGGACGAACGCCATACGTAGGGTAGGAGCTTGTCTCCTACCGCTTTTCATCGTTACAGGTGAGGCAACAAGGCTCATGTCGTCCTCGCAATGCCTGCCCCTTTCGTCCGCTCAACCGGCAGTCTACACTAAATACCCGTAACCTAAGGATGATAGACTGGAACCGCACTAATTCTAGGAGTCCGTTAGATGAAGATAGGCGCTATGGTTCCTGGCAAACCTTATAAAGGCGTTGATGTCTCGCTGGATCAGTTCTGCCGGTGGTGCGCTGAAGATGGCTTTCAGGCAATTGACATCAGGTCCATCTCGGATGACATCGTACGTACGGCCAATGATGCGGGACTTACAATCGCAAGCTCCTGGTTGCCGGGTCTTGCCGGGATCTTGAGTTCCTCCCTCGAGCGACAGCAAATGGGAGCGAAGGAGGCTAGAGCCGCCATCGAAGATGCAGCCAAATATGGCATCCCAGCCTTATTCTGCGAGTTGGCCGGTACCATTGAAAATCCGAGCCTGGGCCGAGCTAAAAACCTCGAGCTATTGATGAAAAGCTTTCCCCAACTGGTGGAGTTTGCTCATTCTGGTGGAGTTGCTCTCTGCGTAGAGGGCTATCCGGGCCCGGACCCGCACCGGCCGGCTTTGGCAGGCACCACTGAGCTGTTGAGGGCGTTTTTTGACGCCTGTCCCAACCTGGGATTCATCTACGATCCGTCCCACAGTGTACGCATCGGCGCGGACTACATCCGTGTTCTAAACGAATTCAAACCACATCTTCGACACGTTCACGCCAAAGACACCGCCATAGACAGCGAGGCGCTTTACCTGTATGGGACCACCGGCCCGACATTCCATTCGCCTCGGCCGATGGGAGTCGAGTGGTGGCGCTATTGCATTCCCGGCGAAGGAACCGTTAACTGGGCCAACGTCGTCCGTAACCTGGAAATAAGCGGGTTTGACGGTGTTATCAGCGTGGAATTGGAAGATGACCGCTATTACGGTGACTGGGAAGCCCAGGCCCTCGGATTCCACCGGGCACGAATGCACCTGGCGCGCTACGTAAAATAGGCCAGAAGAACACCCTACTCTCTGGCACGACCAGAATTGACAATGGACGTCAGGATGCCAGGGCAAGAAAGGCGGGTGTTTAGCAACGCAGTTGCACCACAACCTCTTGTGGCATAATCGGGTGAACTAGCGCAAGAGACTGCTGCATAAATGGAACTGCTGTTGAAATGGCGCGTAACAGTCGCCGGACTGAAGTCCGGGCGCTTGTTGAACGGGCTGAAGCCCGACTAGACGTGTGCGGAGGTCGCCTACAGCGACCTCTGACAGGGGTCTGGGGGTGTCCCCCAGCAATTATTCCCCCTTCTCCTGCCAAGAGAAGGGGGTCAAGGAGATGAGGTTTTCGGCAACCACTGAATTACGCAGCGGTCTCAGCGCAACATATTGTGATCTGATGACGTTACTAAACACCCTCAAGAAAGAGCCATTGTCCAGCCGTCAATCCGGCATTAAACTAGTGTTAACTCAAACGAGGTCTAAGGCTATGCAAGGGTGCAGGGGCGAAGCCATTGACGGGGGATGTGGGGGTGTCCCCCACTTATCATTTCCCCTTCTCCTGGCAGGAGAAGGGGTCAGGGGATGAGGTGTCCTTCACTCGTGAAGGATCAAGGCCAAACAGCTGGGGTGAAAAGCTATTTTGAAACGGTATTCCCGAAAATGTCATCTGATTATGCATTAGATAGCGTATCTTTGGATGAGCGGGGTTATAGCTTCTGCTCATCGAGCGACAAGGCGAGGCGATAAATTAATTCAGAAGCAGAAGCGGAATATTGACATCAGTGCGCTCAAGTTCTTGCGGCGCAAGTACGGCTTTGTCTGTCCGAAAGGGACGGTGATCTTCGAGCAAGGGCAGACGTCCGGCGAGTTTTATATCGTGTTGCAAGGCAAAGTCGAGCTCTGGATTGAAGTTCCTCCGCCTGAGAACAGTCCAGACACCCAACTACGCCGGCAAGTCTTGGCGACTATGGAAGGAGGCAACTTTTTTGGCGAGATGGCGGCATTCACTGGCGAGCCACGTTCAGCCACCGCCACCGCCGTCGAGGACACGTCACTACTTTATTTCGACGAGCGCACCGCGCTGGAACTACTGCGGACCAGCCCGGTCTTCGGTCTGGGGATTATTCAGACGTTGTGCGACCGGGTGCGCGATACAAACCTCCAAATGGCTGAGATGAGAAAACAGCCAGCGGCAGTGATGTCCGGCAAGGTGATTGAGACGACTGGCCAGCCTTCGCCGGCGAAGGAAGCAGTAGAATCAGCGCCGGCCCAACCGTCAGGCCCCAATGACCGGCCTCCGCCCCGTGAAGACATCTTCATTCTGAAGGCGGTCACCTGCCCGGTCTGCCGGACGGAGTTCAAGGCGTTGAGCGCTCGGCCACAGCAGGCCCAAGTCGCCAAACGGGAAAGCGATTTCCACGACATTTACAGGTCAATCAGCCCGCTGCACTACACGGTTTACGTGTGTCCCAAGTGCTACTACGCGGCTTATCCCGACGATTTTTTGAGTATCGAGCCGGCTGAGATCAACGAGCGACGCGGTAAAATGGAGCAGACTCAGCGTGATAATGCCCGCTACAACTTCTGGAGCGAGCGCATTCCCGAAGAGGCGCGCCGTAGCTTCGAATTAGGACTGCTTACTTACGAGCGCCGGCGCACGCCGGAACATAAGAAGGCAGCGTTACGCCACCGGGCCGCCTGGATAGCCCGTGAGATGGGCGATGCAGAGACGGAGCGCAAATACCTCGCCGAAGCCCTGGCCAGCTACCAACTGAGCCACGAAAAAGAGCGGCTACTTACGGCCGAGGCTGAGGGCACGCTGTGCTACCTGGTAGGGGACATCCTGGTCCGACTCGACCGGGCTAGCGAGTCAGCTGCCTGGTTCAAGTCAGCGTCGGAAAGCGACGAGGCCAAGAGGAAGCCGGCCCTGGCCCGCCAGATTCGCGATCGTTGGCAAGAGGTGAAAAACCTGACCCAGAAGGAGGAGACGGCTGGGACTTAGCCGGCCGGAGGTTCAGGCTTGCCCTGTTCCTCCGCGACCATCGCATCCAACTGGTCCAGTCCGACCCGTACCAGCGAAGTGCCTGCTAGATACAATTCTCTAAAAGCTGTCCGCAGATGGTCGGAGGCATCCTCCGGTAAAATGCGACCGAAGACAGGCACTCTCAAGTGCAGATATCCGCCGGATTCTTCTGAGCTATGCTCGTATTCAAATAATCGGTAGCTCGGTTTCGCGCCCATTGTTGAACGCTCCTTGTAAACTATTCCTGTTGCGAGTTCCACTCGCGATAAGTATTTACGAATTCTGCGCCTAGCGTCTCGTACCTTCGTCGCAATTCAGCGAGACGCACAACGGAGTCTGGCGGCGTTTCCAGCCCTGTCTCGACTCTGAACATGGCCCGGCGGACTTTATCTAACTCCTGGTCTAGCTGGTAGAGCCGGTTCTCAAGATTGACCGTCAGATTATCGGCAATCGGTTGTTTTTTATCTTTGGCTGAATCGCTAAAGTTCATCTGCAACCGTCCGCTTTCTCGATTTTATCACCCTTGGGAAGAAATAC
>JBCLEL010000156.1:0-5735 GCA_038913435.1 Chloroflexota bacterium | reverse complement strand
TCCTCATCCTCCACCTAAGAAATTAGTTGGAACAATTGGCTGCTTTCTGCGCCCTTTCCATTGGGCAGTCGCCTAAGGCGACTGCTCCTACCAGCTGTTTGGTTTTGGCAGAACAATTGGGATTAGTGTACGTAGATTTGTGAACCGTTCGCGCCTTTCACCACTTCGATCCGGGTCGGAAAGGCGTCCTTCAGCTCGTCAACGTGGGTGACGACCAGTATCTTCTCAAACGAGTCGGCGATTGAGTTGATCGCCTCGACCAACCGCTGCCGGCCGGCCGCGTCTTGACTGCCAAATCCCTCATCAATGACCAAAAACTGAAGCCTGGTCCCCGCTCGGCGGGCAAGCAGCTTACTGATGGCGATCCGGATGGCAAAGTTGATCCTAAAAGCCTCGCCGCCGCTGAAAAGTTCGTAGGGCCTGGTGCCAAGCTCGTCCGATACGATGATGTCCAACGTTTCAATCGGATCGTCGGTGGAAGAAGAGCCGCTACGCGCACGTTGAGTTTGAAATTGGACTTGCATCCGGCCATCGCTAATCAGGTCTAGCAACTGATTGGCGTATTCCTGGATTTCTGGCGCGACCTGCTCGATCAACATTGCCTGAACGCCCTTTGGCCCGAAGCAATTTACCAGCTCGCGAAGGTAGCCGGATTCTATTCGGGCGCTTTCGATGTCCTTTCGTAGCTCTTCAGCCTGGCGCTTTCGGTCGGCGACGACATTGACCTTTTGCTGGGCTGCGCTACGTTTTTCGAGGGCCTCGTCGCGCTGCCTTGCCAGTTCGCGTTGAACCGCTTTGGCTTGTTCCAGCCGGCTGGCCGCGCCGGCCAGCTCGCCTAGGCGAGCGTCAATAACCGCAATCCGGGCGCCGACCGCCACGATCTGCTGATTTAGCTGATCTTGTCGTCGGGTTTCAACCTCTAGCCGGCTGCGCGCGTCGGTCAAGGCCTCGCCGGCTGAGAGCAACTTCTGGCGGTCGTTTGGCGCCTCCTTCAATCTTTCAAGCTCGGCGGAGGTCTGGGGAAGCTCGCCGGTGGCAGCTTCCAGTTCCCCGATCCTCTGATGCACAGGAGCTAGCGACACTTCAAGTTCGCGCCAGGGTACGCCGGCCGCATGTTCGGCTTCCAACGAAGCTAGTTGAACCCGCATCTCCTCAAGCAGCGCGCGCGCTTGGCCGGCCTGTTGAACAATCCCTTTCAGCCCTCCGATTCGCTGAACCAACTGCTCGCCATGCTTGTATTCGATCTCATCATCGTGGATGCGCTGGTTGATTTGAGCGATTCTGCCCGCTGTTTCCTTGAGCGTTCTTTCTAGCTCCTTCTTGCGGTTGCTCTGGTCAGCCCAATCTTGTCTGAAGCGATCTAAGATCTCGTTTCGCAGCTTCCCGTCCATCGGTCGCCGGCAGACCGGACATTGAGCATCCTCGCGCTTGAGTAGCTCAACTCTTTCTCTCAGGTTTTTTTGCGTCTCTTCGATTGTTTTGATGGTGGTCGTCAATCCCTGGCGTTCGGCGGTCAGGGTATTGAGCTGATCGCGCAGATCGTGCAACCGCGTCTGCAAGTGTCCGCGCTCTTCCTCTCTGGCCGCGAGAATACTTAGCTCAACCTCGGCTCGTTCGCCGGCCTGCGCTGTCTGCCTGAGGGGTTCGATCTGAGCATTCGTGGTGCTGATCCGGATTGCCAACTGGTTGTGTAGTCGCTCGACTTCACGCTGTTTGATGGCGTGGTGAGAACGCAGGCCGGCCAGTTCGTTGACCTGGGCCACCAGTTGATCGCGGCTGGCGCTCAACTGGTGGTAGCGTTCGTAGGCGGCGATTATCGCTTGCTCGCGTCGCTGGATTGACTCCAGATCGTTGATCCGCTGCTGAACTTTCGCAATCGAATCGGTCAGCCCTTTCAGGTCGGCTTCAGCTTTCCGCTGATCCTCAGCTAGACGCTTTCGCTCCGATTGCAGATCGCGCTCTTGTTGCGCTAGCTCGTCCAGCCGTTCGATCTCCTGCCCTTGGTTGACCAACCTGGCATCAATTCGGTCTAAGTCTTCGATAGCGGCCGCCAGTTCAGCCTGATATTGGTCTTGCAGGGCGATCTCTCGCTCGCAGGCGGAGAGATCGTTGTTCCTGATCTCGATCCGTTCCTCGTAGCGACGGGCCTCCTGCCTGGCCTTATCCTCTAACTCGCTGTAGATGGTCAGGCCCAGCAGGTTCGCCAGGATTTCTTTACGTTTCCTAGGCGCCTGGCGGGTAAACTCGTCGGCTCGTCCTTGTAGAATGAAGGCCGAGTTTATGAACGTTTCGTGGTCAATTTTTAGAGTTTCGTCAATCACCCGCTGCGCCTCGCGGACGCCGTCGCCGCCAATCGAGGTAAAACCGCCCTCTCGTTGTATTTGAAATGACAGGGTGGTTAGAGGAGACTGTTGGCCACCACGCGCCTCCAGCCGGCGCAGGACCAGATAGGTCTGTCCCTCGATGTCAAATCGGAACTCGACCTCCATGTCACGCCGGCCGTGGTTGATGAGATCGAGCGGCTTGACGTTCTGCCGGCCCGAAGCCCTCGACTCGCCCCAAAGCGCCCAGAGGATCGCGTCGAGCAATGCCGATTTGCCGTGACCGTTGTTGCCGCTCAGACAGGCCAGGTGGATCGGGTCGAAGTCAAGTGGCTCGACCTCATCACCATAGGAAAGAAAGTTCTTTAGTCGCAACAGTCGCGGTATCAACGGGCCTCCCCTATAAGCTGCCTCGCCCTTTCAAGCAGGGCTGACTTATGCGCCTCCGGCGTGTTGCGGCTACGCAGGTACAAATCAAGCGCCTCCAGTGGCGTCAGCTCTTCAACATTAGTCCCGCCGATACGAACCCTAGTGTCGCCGGTGAGACGGCGATGGATACCGGCGTGGTAGTGGGCGGTAGCCAGCGCACGGCGGACGGCCTGGTAATCGAGTTGCAGCTCGGCGGCCGGACTTAGCTCCAACTGCACCCTCACAACCGCGTCGCGGATGTCTTGCCGGCTGATGGCAGCTAACACCTGGCTGGTTGGGTCGTCGGTCACCGCCGACTTACGGCTTTCCTCTATTCTCACCTCGATGGTGATAAAGGGCCGGCCGGGCAGCGGACAAAATTGCCAGTCGGCACGACCATTCTTTATTTCGACCAATACGTAACCTTTGTCCTCGCCGGCTTCGCCGAAATCAACCCGTTCTATCGAGCCGGCGTAAACTACCGGCGGGTCCTCATGCAAGCTCTGATGACGGTGGACGTGGCCTAGGGCGACGTAGGAGAATTGTCGGAGCGCAAGGTTGCTTACTGGTACGATTGGGTCATTGCCGATGGTGATGGAACGCTCGGAGCCAAAACGCGCGCCGAGCGTGGTCAGATGAGCCACCAAGACGGCCGGAGCGTCAGGCTTGAGCTGTTGCGCCTTGTCTCCGACGAATCTTGTTATTCGGTCAACGATAAACTTGTCCTGCTCTTCTGAACTCAATCGCCTGAGGTCCTCGCGAGTCAACAGTCGCTGCCGGCTGATCCAGGGCACGCCGACCACTTGAATCGGGCCGGATCGCGTCTGGATAATATCCAGCCGTGGCTCCCGGCCGACGGTCACGTTTGGCACTTGCAGCGTCTCGAAGATGTCCACGCTGGTGGCCCGGCCGGCGGCGGTGGAGATGTCGTGGTTGCCGGCCAGCAGATAGACCGGAATCCCACCCTGAGTGATCCGGAGCATTCTGCGCGCGAACTCGCGCTGGTGGGTCGGATTTGGCTCGCGGCTCCGGTAGGCGTCGCCGGCGAAGACGACCAAGTCCACCCGTTCGCCCAACGCCCATCAGCGATCCGATCCAAAGCGCGAGTGAAGTCGAGCAGCCGGGTGTTTAGGCCGGTTGCCGGATCGGGCCGGCCGAATATCTCCACCCCCAGGTGCGAGTCGGCAAAGTGTAGGATTTTCAACTGAATCTTGGCTTCATGATTCTCGTTACCGGTGAGATTATAACAGTGAAGCTGCGACAGACCCCGGCTTCTTCCGAAGGCAAAGACTGCTAAGATTTACCTGTCAAGCAACAAATTGGAAGGAAGATTGAGCGACAGTTGGATTAAGCGGGGTCACGCTAGCTACGTCTGGCGCTTTGGCCAGGACCGCCGGCTGGTCCTGATCCGGCGCTACGTTGAACTAGAAGGCCGGCGCATACTCGATGTTGGCTGCGGCATCGGGACCTACGTCGAAAAGTTCAGCCAATTCGGCGATCAGGTCTTTGGTATTGACATCGAGGAGGACCGGGTCCGGCAAGGCGTCGAACGTGGCTTGCGCCTGGCTGTCAGTGTGGCCGAGCGACTACCGTTTGGTGACGGCGCGTTCGATGTCGTCTTGCTGAATGAGGTTATCGAGCATGTCGCTGATGACCGGCAAACGGCGTCTGAAGCTCTGCGGGTATTGAGGCCCGGCGGCGCATTGGTCATCTACGCGCCCAACCGACTCTACCCCTTTGAGACGCACGGCGCCTACTTTGGCCGGCGGTTCGTTTTCGGGCTTATCCCGCTCGTCAACTATCTGCCGGACCGCTTGCGCAACCTGTTTTGCCCGCAGGTCCGGGCCTACTATCGCTCAGATATTCGCCGTCTTTTTGAGGGGCTACCGGCTGGTATTCAAATACACTCTTACGTTTACCCTGGATTTGACAACATCCATTACCAGCGCCCCTTGCTAGCAAAGGTCTTACGAACAGTCTTCTATAACTTGGAGTTGACACCCTTGCGGATGTTCGGCCTATCGCACTTTCTAGTAGTCCGCAAAACATATGAGACCGGTCCGCGAGATAAGAACGAAGGCCGACCGAAGAGAACCGAATCTGAGGTCGCCAGTGCCGGCTAGCAAGACGGGTGGAGCCGGTAAGTGGTTGAAGCGTCGCCGGTCAAGCCAACGAGCAGAAGACATCGTTGAGCTTGGAATCGGCCGGCTCTTGTTTGAGGCGCGGGTGGCCCAAGGTCTGTCTTTCGAGCAGGTATGTCAACAGACGCGCATACGTCCGCACATCCTCCAGGCAATCGAGCTAGAGGACTACGGTAGCCTGCCCCAAGATGTGACAGGTATTGGTCTGATTTCTACCTACGCCCGCTTTCTGGCGGTCAATGCCGACCGCTATTTGGCCCAGCTCGAAGACTTGTGGGAGCTGCAAGGTGAACCACGCTTGGAGCGAGAGGTCAGCATAGTCAGATCACGCAACAATTGGAAACCTGCGGTGCTCGCCGCGCTCGGTGTTTTTCTATTTCTCGGCGCTTTAACTTACATCCTCTACCAGCAGTACAATGAGTTTCTTGGTCAGGCCCGTGGTGAGAAGACTATCGCCTTGATTGCGACACCGGCCAGGTCGGACCAGGTTGAAAGAAGCGTCGCCCCATCATCGCCACTCGCTATCAAGTCCTCAAGCGCTCCGCCGGCCAACACTGCCACCGCCCTGCCCAAACCGCCTACTACGACAGCCGTCGAGCCCGCTGCGGAAGTTTCTATTGAGTTGCGTTCGAGAGGACGGGCCTGGGTACAGGTGACAGTAGATGGTAAGGTTGACTTCTCCGGCATTATGAATGTCGGAGACCGGAAGCGGTGGGTTGGCCGCGATAGTGTCAACGTCTGGGCCGGCAACGCTGGGTTCTTGACGGTGCTATACAATGGCCGAAACATTGGGGAGCTTGGAGCACCGGGGGAGATAGTCCGGGTGTCGTGGACGGTCCCGCGCTCGTCACCAGAATGAGTTCTA
>JBCLEL010000155.1:0-5745 GCA_038913435.1 Chloroflexota bacterium | reverse complement strand
GCCGACCCTAGCCCTCGCGCCGACCCTAGCCCTCGCGCCGACCCTAGCCCCCGCGCCGACCCTAGCCCCCGCGCCGACCCTAGCCCCCGCGCCGGCCCTGACGATGCCGGTATTATGACGGGGCAACCACAGGGGGTTGCCCCTACGAGAATGACGGTGACGAATGTAGCGCATGGGTTCACCTCGGCGAGTCGCCCCTATGCCGGAATCTGGCGAATGATCCAGGAACCATAGAATGACCAATCAACCGACTCGCATCGCCCGTTTTCTTCGGGATGCACTGGAGACCTGCTCACCCGACCGCCGGCTGCCGATCATCATTACGCTAGTGCCTGGCGCGAAGTCCAATGCGACGCTGCGCCGGCTCTTATCGGAACTGCCAGTCCAGCGCAGCTATCAGCTTTTCTTGGCGGCAACGCTGCAGGCCAGTCCAGCCGAGATCCAGCTATTGGCCCAGGATGAACGGATCGCCCGCATCTGGTTGGACGTAATGTGCCACACTTGCCTGGACCGATCAGCCCGCACTGTCAGCGCACCATTCGCCTGGCGGTCGGGTTGGACCGGCCGGGGCGTGCTGGTCGGTCAGATTGACACCGGCGTAGACGAAAAGCACCCGGACCTGGCCGGCCGGATCGCGGCGCAGCGCGATTTCACTGGCGACGGCAACGGTCACGGCACCCAAGTCGCCGGCATCATCGCCGGCAGCGGCATCGCCTCTGGCGGGAAGTACCGAGGAATAGCGCCTGACGCTCAGCTAGTGGTGGCCAAGGCGCTTGGCGCTGACGGCGGCGGCGCGACCAGCAACGTCATCGCGGCGTTGGAATGGGCGGTCAACCAGGGGGTCAAGGTCGTCAATATGTCACTCGGTTTCAACGGGCCGGCTGACGGCACTGACCCGCTATCAATGGCGGTGGACGCCGCAACCGCCCGCGGCTGCCTGGTGGTGGTCGCCGCCGGCAACTCCGGCCCCGACGCCAGTTCTATTGGCGCGCCGGCCGCTGCCCGCACCGCGTTGGCGGTCGGCGCTATTGACCGAGCCGGCCAGGTCACGCTGTTTTCGTCAAGAGGGCCTACTGCCGACGGTCGCAGCAAGCCGGACCTGGTCGCGCCGGGCGAAGGCATCGTGTCCTGCCGAGCGCAGGCGTCGGCCGGCCGGATGATTGAAGGCTACTACACCCCTTCCAGCGGGACCAGTATGGCGGCCCCGCACGTCGCCGGCGCCGCCGCCTTGCTGCTGCAAGCTAATCCGGCCTTGACGGTGGATGAGCTTATTGACGCGCTGCTGACCGCCGCGCCGCTGGAATCGACGTCCGACCCAAATGAGGTTGGCAGAGGGTTGCTGACGATAGACCAGGCGTTGACGGTAGCGCCGCGACCAGGACGGCCGCCGGTAGAGCGAAATGGCTGCCTGGCTAGTCTGATTCCGTTGCTGGTGGAGCTTCGCCGGCTGCTGGCCGGCCGGCCGGCGCACTAGCGTCGTCCCGTCCAGCATTCAACAGCCCGGCCAACTCGTCATTGGAGCGCAAGCCCAGCGACAGCAGAAACTTCCCGGTGGTGACGTACTCCGCCGGCTGGCCCGGCTCGTCGCGCAGGCCGGCCTCTTCGATCATCTCCATCGCCTGCAAGGTATAGATCGCCTTAGCGCAGTTGACGCCGCGTAGGTTTTCAACTTCGGCGCGGGTGGCCGGTTGGAGATAGCTGACCGCCGCCAGCGTCTCCATCAGCGATGGGGTCAGCCGTTCGGCCGGCTCTGCTCCCTGGAGGCGCTCAATGTAGCCTGCTAGATCAGGCGCGGTCACCAAGGCGAAGCTGTCCAGATGTCTGAACAGGTTGATCCCGCGCTCCGCAAGCTGGGACTCCAAAAGATCAGCAGCCTCTTTGGCCTCATCGGGCGAGCAGCGCGCAATTTCCGCTAGCGTTGCCAGCGACAACGGTTTGTCCGATGCGAAGACAAGCGCCTCCATCACTCGTGCGACAAAGTGTAGGGGCGACGCATGCGTCGCCCCTACCGGCGTATCATCGCTCATATTTGGTTACTTCGGCGGCGGAGGAGACCGACCGGCGCTCGCCGGCACGGAGCAGGCCGTACTCCAGGCTATCGGCCAACGCCAGCCAGCTTGCCTCGATGATGTTCACCGAGCTGCCAACCGTGCTCCAGGTGCCGTGTCCGTCGGAGGACTCGATCATGACCCGCACAGCCGCGGCGGTGCCATCGTTACCGTCAATGACCCGGACTTTGTAGTCAACCAGTTGCACGTCCGATAGCTCCGGATAGAAGCCGAGCAGCGCCTTGCGAACGGCGGTGTCTAGGGCATTTACCGGCCCATCGCCATCGGCGGCGGTGTGAAACACATCTGCGCCAACTTTAACCTTCACTGTCGCCTCCGCCAATACCTCAGGGGCGGCCCGTTTTTCCACGATCACAAGCATGTCGGTAAGCTGAAACGGTGGAGAGTAGCCCGGCTGAGCGCGACGCACCAGCAGTTCAAACGAAGCCTCGGCGCCCTCGAACTGGAAGCCTTCGCTTTCCAGCCGCTTGATGGTGTCAACCAGGCTGCGCACCTCGGCCGCCTGTGAGTTCAAGTCAACTCCGAACTGCTGCGCCTTGTACAGTATGTTGCTGCGTCCGCTGAGTTCGGAGATGAGTATTCGCCGGCGGTTACCAACCGTATCCGGCGCTATATGCTCGAATGACTCGGTCACCTTCAGGACGGCGTTGACATGCATACCAGCCTTATGCGCGAACGAGCTAGCGCCGACGAATGGGAGCTTCGAGTCGTGAGCCAGGTTTGCAACCTCGGCGACGTAGCGCGATAGCTCGGTCAGGTGGCGCATGTCGCTGGCTGCGAGGCAGCTATACCCCATTTTGATCTGCAAATTTGGGATGATCGAGCAGAGATTGGCGTTGCCGGTGCGCTCGCCGTAACCGTTAATAGTGCCCTGGACCTGTCTCGCGCCGGCCTTAACCGCCGCCAGCGTGTTGGCCACTGCCAATTCCGAATCGTTGTGGGTATGGATGCCGATCTTGCCGCCAATGGTCTGGACTACTCTGGCGACAATCGCGGCTACGTCGTCGGTCAATCCGCCACCATTGGTATCGCATAGCACCAGCCATTCAGCGCCGGCTTCCCGGGCCGTTCTCAGCGTTGCCAGGGCGTAGTCCGGGTCGTCCTTGTAGCCGTCGAAGAAGTGCTCGGCGTCGTAGATCACCTCGCGTCCACTCTCGCGGAAGAAGCGCACCGAATCGGCGATCATTCGTAAATTTTCATCGAGCGTCGTCTGCAATACCTTATCAACGTGCAAGCGCCAGCTTTTACCGAAGATGGTGACTGTTGAAGTGCCGGCGTCCAGGATCGCCTGCAAGGTGGAGTCCGGCGTCGGGCTGTTGGGCCGGCGGGTGCTGCCGAAGGCGGTCAGCTTAGCGTGTGACAGCTTCAGGTTCCCTGCTCGTTGGAAAAACTCCGAGTCCTTAGGGTTCGAGCCAGGCCAACCGCCTTCTATATAGGCGAATCCCATCTCGTCCAGGCGGCGAGCAATCTTCAGCTTGTCTTCTACCGATAATGAAACCCCTTCACCCTGCGTCCCATCGCGCAAGGTTGTGTCGTAGATGAGTACCCTTTCCATTTTTCGCCTCCTGGGCGTCATACGTCTTTAGGGCAGACACGCAGGTCTGCCCCTACGATATGGAGCAATGAGTAGGGGCGCACCCCTGTGGGCGCCCTGAATCCTGTATTAATTTGATAATCATTTCGGATAAGGCGGGGCATCGGGTGGCGCACCCCCGTGGGCGCCCTGAATCCTGCATCAATACCTCATGAAACAACCGACGCGGCCCCTCCCTGTCCATGTTCGAGGCCGCGTCTTGAAACCGCCGTCAATTTTTCAGACGCAGCCTACCTAATAGCAATACCTTGATTTTGAATGGCGCCGGCTATTAGGTCGCCCATCTCACCGGTGCCAACCTTCTGGCACCCGTCGGCCATGATGTCGTAGGTGCGATGGCCGCCGGAAACCGTTGCGACGACTGCCCGTTCAACCGTCTCCGCCTCCTTTTTCAGGCCAAAGCTCAACCGCAGCATCATCGCGGCGCTGAGGATCGTCGCAATCGGGTTTGCCACGTTCTGGCCGGCCCGGCGCGGCGCTGAACCGTGGATCGGCTCGTACATGCCGTACTTGCCTTCACCCAGGCTGGCCGACGGCAACATGCCCATCGAGCCGGCCAGCATCGAGGCCTCGTCGGTCAGGATGTCGCCGAAGGTATTTTCAGTGACAATCACGTCGAAGTGACTCGGCTCGCGCACCAATCGCATCGCCGCCGTGTCAACCAGCATATCCTCAAACTGGATGTCTGGATACTCTTTAGCGACCTCATTAGCTACCTCGCGCCAGAGGCGGGAGGTGGACAGGACATTGGCCTTGTCAACCGAGGTGACCAGCTTGCGCCGCGTCCGGGCCAGCTCGCAGGCGGCTCGAACCACCCGCGCTACCTCGGCCTCGGTATAAACCAGGGTGTCCACCGCCGCCCGACCGTTCTGGTCGTCGTACCGCTTGCTCGGTTGACCGAAGTAGAGGCCACTGGTCAGTTCGCGCACGACCACCAAGTCAACGTCGCGTATCACCTCTTCTTTTATCGTAGACGCGCCGGCTAGGGCCGGTATTATCTTCACCGGCCGCAGGTTGGCGAAAAGATCGAGTCCCTTGCGCAGGGCTAGAAGTCCCTGCTCAGGTCGAACGGTGGAGCGGGGATCGTCCCACTTTGGCCCGCCGATTGCGCCTAGCAGCAACGAATCGCACGACTTGACCATTGCAAAGGTCTCATCCGTTAGAGCAACGCCGTGGGCGTCAATCGAGACGCCGCCGACTAGCCCCTCTTCAAAGTTGAACTGGTGACCAAACTCGTCAGCAACCGCCTTGAGCGTTTTTACCGCCTCGGCGATGACTTCCGGGCCGATCCCATCTCCAGGCAGAACAGCTATTTTGGCTTGCAAAGTCTATTCCTACTAATTGATGAATTTAGACGGCGAAAAGTGTATCACAGGAATGGAGGCCAAAGGATAATGGCAGAGAGGCTTGATTTCAATGAGGCGACGTTACTCGGCTGGAATCTCTTGGAATAGCGCCCCCACCGGCAGAGAAAAGCCCGGCAAGAGCGGGGATTCAATGACATCTTCCGCGTGCAGCGTGCTTACGAGCAGTAGCGCCAGGTCTTGACGCCGATAGACTTCCACCTGCCGCTGTTGCCAATCAACTATCCAGTACTCGCGGACGCCTCGGCGCGAGTAGAGCTTGAGCTTCACCTCACGGTCGCGGCGCTCGTTGGACTCGCCTGGCGACAGCACCTCAACCACTAAATCAGGCGCTGTATGTAGATGTCCGGCCGAGTCAAGCGCTTTAACCAGTCGCTCCCGCTTAATCCACACGACATCGGGCGCCACGTCGTCGTCCTCGGCAAAGATGACACCTGGCGCACCAGCCGCAGTGCCTAGCCGCGTCTCTGCGCTCCACGTGTGGAGCGCCGCAAGCACTACAGTACAAGCAAACTGGTGGTGCCAGCCCGGCTGCTTCGACATATATAGCTCCCCATCAATTATCTCGTACCGCTTGCCATCGTCCGGCATCAGCTCTAAGTCCGCCGAAGTGAATCGAATAGCTTGTGTCATAATTGGCTCCTAAAAAACTGGCTACCGTCCTAATTAGCTAGTGATGCCCATTGATGTAGCCGAGGTCGCATATTCGTAGGGGCGT
>JBCLEL010000154.1:0-5793 GCA_038913435.1 Chloroflexota bacterium | reverse complement strand
ACAAATGACCAATGATCGGGCAGACTTGCGGGGGATGCTCTGGGCTGCCGTCGCTGCGCTGGCTTCGACCGCGACTAACGTGCTGCTGCGGGCCGCAGCGCCGGAGACTGACCCCTTTTTCGCGACGTTTCTACGCACGTTGCCTATGATGATATATACCTGGGCAGTGGTGTTGTTACCGGTCGTCTTGCGGAGGGATAGCGCCAGCCTCGGCCTGTTGCCGCATCTCCGGTACTGGCCGCCTCTTATTGCAATCGGCCTCTTGCACAACGTAGGCGGCAACGGCGGGTTCCAAATCGCCTTGACGTTAGGTGGATTGGCGCTAGCAACGCCGGTCACTCACGGCGCGGTGCTTTGGAGCGTCGCATTACTTGGTTGGTTCTTCCTGGGCGAGCGGATTACTAAAATGGTGGCGGTTGGCATTATGCTGCTGTTTGCCGCTCTGGTCTTGTTGGCAGCCGGCGCTTGGGGCGATGGGGCGCAATTGCCAGGGATCGTAGTCGCCGGCGCGGCGTTGGCTTCGATTGTGTCCGGAGTATCCTACGGGAGCGGCAACGTGATATTTCGCCGGGCGCTGGTTGGCGGCGTCAGCGCCGAACACGCGCTGGCCATATTCACCTTGACTGGAATGGTCTCAACGGCGGCTATCGCGGCGCTCCGGGTTGGGCCGGCCGATATGCTGGCGACGAGCCCAAATGCTACGCTGTGGTTGCTGGCCGCCGGCGTCGCCACTGCCGTCTCCTATGTTGCTTTTGCCAAGGCGCTACAACTCATAACTGTAGTCAGGGTTAGCAGCATCGTCTCCTCCCAGATCTCGCTGTCGGCGCTGGCCGGCCTGCTGATATTCAGCGAGCCGTTGACGGCGCCGTTGCTAGCGGGGCTGGCATTGACTATAGTCGGAGTGGCATTCATCCAGCGCCAACAGGTGGGCGCATCGCAATCCAATCGCTAGTTGAATGGCGAGTGGGTAATTCAGGTTGGAGGGTCTGATCGTAGGGGCGGTTCGCGAACCGCCCCTACATTCCGTCATGTCTGCTCGTTGCGAGCGACAAGCCCTCGCGCTACAAGTTCAAGGTAGTATAAGCGTTAATAATCGGTGTCATTGGACGCGATTGCTAACATTGGCTAAAGTATGTAACGCCAATCACTATTGATGAGGTTGTTACGGTGGCAGACGAGATCCCAACCCGCCGGCTGTCTAAACTGCCGGCTAAGACACCGCCTATCATTCGGCGGGCGCTGATGGCGGTCTATGGCGAGAAGATACCGATACCAGAGACGATCCAGATTGACAGCCGCGGCCGGAGCCGGGCGAGGATCGGCCCCATTCCGGCCTGGTTGACGCTGAGCGTCTCGGCCGTTTACGACTTTCCCGACCGGAAGGCCGGCGAGTTTGCCGATCGAGGGCGGTGGGACTCTTCTATTGGCCTGCTTGGGATGACGATGGGTCGGGTTGAGCAGACCTACGATGGGGAAGTCGGCTATCAGCGGGTCGGCAAGATCGAGCTTCGCAGCGACGAGAAGATGACCGAATCGCTGCGCCGGCGCCTGTGGGCTGATTCGATATCGTTGCTGTTCCCACTGATCGGCTCGGATTATGAGGTGAGAGACCTGACCGAACGCACGGCCACCCTGGTCTCGGAGGACGGCGATCCGGTTGCCGTCGAGTTTGGTACGGTGCAAGGCGCGCCGATCTCGCTCTCCTACGAACGCTACCAGGCCGACGGTCAACGGTACGTGACGGTGCGGATGGAGTTTGACGGCCTGAAGACGGTGAACTCGCTGCCGGTCTTGACGCCGGTGCGGACGATCGTGGACGGCCTGCCGATGAACGAGGCGCAGGTAGAGTCCGTTGTCTTCAACCCGTCGTTGGACAAGGTCGAGTTTGTTTTGCGCTAAGCAGTGAGTACATCCACAGATTACGCAGATAATTCAGTTTCTGCGGCATCTGTATAATCTGTGGAAAGGGTCGGTTGAGTTAGCTAGCCCAGCTTGGCCAGGACCGCCGGCGGGACCAACACCGTGATTCCGACGATGGCCACCGAGAACGCCAGCATCACCACCCAGGCGCTATACCTTGAGACCTTGGGATCAGACGAGGCGTTAGCCGCGTCAATCAGCCAGCCGCCAACGGCAAACACGACTCCCGCGATCAGGCCGGTGCTCAGACCCACCGCACCGAATATCATACCGGCATAGGGGGCGCGGAGTATCGTGTCCGGGATCCAGGTCAGAGCAGTGCCTATCGTCATGGCGCCGGTGGCCACTTGCAGGATTAAGCCGCTTAAAGGGACAAGCATCCCAGCGACTACCGGCGTCAGCACCCCATAGCCAATTCCGGTTGCCACCCACACCAACAAATGGCGCGCCCGGTCCGGGCGCTGGCCGGCCCACTCGCTGGTTGCCAGCCGGGCGAGTATCGCAGCCACCACTAGGCCGGCGACCAGCGCCCGGCTGGACACGATCAGGGAAGCGGTCAAGGCTAGGCGCTCCGGGTCCTTGGGAAACTGTGTCTGCGCCAGCAGATTTATTAAGAACTGAGCGGCGCCGAGAACGCCGCCGAACACCGCGAGACAGATTGTCAGTCTCGCCCTCAGCGCGCTGGATTGACGCGGACTCTCGTAAAGTCGTGACAACTTTAGAGCTTCTGTTCGCAAGATCACACCGGTTTGATTAAGGTTTTATACCAGGATCATCATATCATCCGCAGGCCCGGACCGGCCGACTTAGTGCACGATCAGGCGACCATTTTGGGAATGGTGAGACGATCTTCCGGTGAGCGGCCAAAATTGTAGGGCTGGGGCTTGTCCCCAGCCGAATGAGGAAGGTAGCGGGGGACCAGCCCATAGGAGTGGGCATATTTTTGTACGGGTCTCAAAGCGCGTGTGGAAAGCCATTTACGTGAGCCGGGTACGACCCTCATCCCCTTTATCCCCTTCTCCCGCGCACGGGAGAAGGGGAAATTCTGCTGGGGGACACCCCCAGACCCCCGGCCAAGGGGCTTGCGCCCCTCTGCACTCCCCCTGGCCGGCCTTGAGACCGCTCGCCAAGCGCCCGGACTTGAGTCCGGCGCGACGCAGACCCGCTTCTCCACCCCCTCTTGGACAATCCTGCCCACTCCTATGGGCAAGCCCCAGCCCTTCGGACGCTCGCCGTCATCTACAGCCTTTCCCAAAGGGCTATCTTGAGCTTGCATTAGCTACTGATGGTCTGGCCAACCAACTGCTGGGCGGCAATCGGGTCAGTCAGGCGGAGCAACGCCGGGTCATCCTCGCTGCCGAAGAGGCCAGCCAGCGTGCCCAGGAACACCGCCCAGCAGCGGGCAACGGCCTCCGGCCGGTAGCCGCCGCCGGCCACCGCGACCAGCCGGCCGTCGCACACTTCGTGGGCTAGTTGATCCAGCCTTTGGGCGATGTGTCGGTAGGTGATCGTCTCCAGGCCCAGCCGGACCATCGGGTCTTCGCGGTGGCTATCAACCCCCACCTGAACGAAGATGAAGTCCGGCCGATATTCACGAATCTTTGGCAGCGCGATGGTGTCGAGCAGCCGCAGGTATTCGGCCGGTCCGGTACCGCGTTCGAGCGGCAGATTCAAAGTGTAGCCGGCGCCTTCGCCTTCGCCAACCTCGCTGGCCGCGCCAGTGCCGGGATAAAAGTGTCCATCATAACGGTGGAGCGACAAGTACAGGACTTGCTCCTGGTAGAGCAACGCCTGAGTGCCGTCACCGTGGTGGCCGTCGAGGTCGAGGACCGCGATCCGGCGATAGCCGTATTCGCGTTGGAGCAGGCGGATGGCGATCACCGTGTCATTGAACGGGCAGAAGCCGGCTGCCCGGTCGGCGTAGGCGTGGTGCAACCCGCCGCCGGGGTTGAAGGCGTGGGCCACCTCACCATCGGCGACCATACAGGTTGCCAGCAAGGTCCCGCCGACGGCGACCAGCGCCCGGTGCAGGACGCCGCGATAGGCCGGCGTGTCGCCGTAGTCGAGCGCCCCTTCACCTAGCGCGTCCAGCGTCTTGACTCTGGCAAGATGGGCCGGCGGGTGGACGCTGAGAATATCGTTGTCGGTAGCCGGATCCGGCCGCACTAGCCGGAGGGCTGACCTGAACATTCCAAGCTCATCCAGCAGGGCGTGGGACAACCGGTAGCGCGGCCAGGAGTCCTTGAGCCGAGAAAAGCCACGTCCATACGTAAACCTCGTGATAGATGAAAGCGACCGGAGCGGTCATTCTCTTTAGATCGTTCCCAATGCGCAGATGATGGAAGCCTATCACAAAAGGCGCTTTTGTTTTGATGAAAACGTTTGGTTGGACGAGTTGTTTCGCTGCTGTTGGCAACGTGGCGGACTTAGATGGATGCGACCGGGTTTACCGATCGCATCCCAGTGACAAAAGGCTATACACAATATTGACATGAGCGAAAATGTTTGTATACTTCAATTGCCATTTAGTGTATGCATGAATGTAAACAATATTTTTGTTAGGTAGTAGATATTGTCTAGGTCTGTCTTGTATGAAACGGGTAGAACTTCGTCGGGGATAAGGCGTAGAGAGGTCGGCTCCATTGGACCTTGCGCTGCTGGCCGCTCGGCGGCAAGCGAATATTTGACCGAAATAGTGTATAAACGGCTAGAGGCTGCCATCCTTGAAGGGTGTCTAACCCCTGGGCAGCAGCTACTGGAGACCGCTTTGGCTAAGGAATATGGCGTGAGTCGAACGCCGGTGCGCGAGGCCCTGAAGCTGCTCGTTAAAGGTGGGCTAGCTGAAATTACTTCGAGCGGTATATTCGTCACCGCGCTTACGGTCAAAGATGTACGGGGCCTCCTACAGACGAGTCAGGCGCTACAGGGTCTGGCAAGTAGGCTTGCGGTGGAGCGAGGCACCGAAGAGCAGATGGTCCAACTAGAACAGATCTTGAGTGTGATGGAAGCTGCCACTGCCCAGGGCTATCTCCAGCAGTGGATAGCTGCCGATAAGAACCTGCACACGCATATAGCGCTTATGGGCGATAACAAGTCGCTGGTTCGTATGGTACGGCAGATGGAATCTCTCGTCGGTCGCGTTCGTCATCTTGCCATTCACCTGCCCGGCCGGCTCGCGCAATCTAATCTCGAACATCGCCGCATTGTTGAAGCCATCAGGGCGCGTAACACTGAATTAGCCGAGCAGACCATACAAGAGCATCTGCGAAACGGCGAGCGTCTGATAGTCAGTATCTTGCAAAACTTTGTCGTCCCCTTCGCAGGGGAACGGTTTTAAAGTGACTCCATATCTACCAACATACATCTAGATGACGTTGGATGGAGAGCTCAAGTGTGGAACGTGACATTGTGGCTGTCGGGTGAGGGACATAGACATGTTGGCGTCGTATTCGACTGGAACTAGGTGCCGGACTCACCGGCGAACTCAGGTGAATGTCGCCTATTCCGTGATGATTGTCAGACCAGGCAGGAAAGGAGCCCGCAATGGTTGAACCATTGGAGATAAGCATTCAGGGAGACTGGCGAGAGGTCACCGTGCCAGACACACTCGATCTGGTAGATCGGGCTGAACTTGCCGTTAATTGCTTAACAGGCATCTTCGACCCCCAATTTGACTATGCAGAGTATCACGTTATGAAGCTCTGGCCGAGTCCTCCTTATATGTATCACCCCGATTACGGGACTTGTTGCCGGGCTAAACCTGTGGAAGCACTTGTGGGCCTCCGGCAGATGACCGGAAGCGATTTCAACCTAGAAATCGACAAAGGTGTTATGGGAGTGCTGCTGTCGAACATCGCCGACGACGGACTGTGC
>JBCLEL010000153.1:0-5831 GCA_038913435.1 Chloroflexota bacterium | reverse complement strand
GTGATGGTTTGTATCAGGACGCCGAATCGCCGGCGCTGGGGTAGCGCGTGCTATAATCTGATTCTGGTGGTGAGAACTGTCGGATCAGAAAGATTATTGAGACGGTTTTTGCCACTTTTTAGTCTCAGTGAATAATCGGCGTCGGTTGGACTATCCTAGATGCCGGTCGGCAGGAGTAGATTCCCATGTCCGGACACAGTAAATGGTCGCAGATCAAACGTCAGAAGGCGGTGACTGACGCCAAGAGAGGTGACGCGTTTACCAAGCTGGGCCGTGAAATCACAGTATCGGCGCGAGAGGGCGGCGCCGATCCTGAAGCCAATTTCCGGCTGCGTCTAGCCATCCAACGCGCTCGCGAGTCCAATATGCCGGCCGATAATATAGAGCGCGCTATCAAGCGCGGGGCCGGTCTGGTTGAAGGCGAATCCATAGAGGAGTTTGCCTATGAGGCCTACGGGCCCGGCGGCGCGGCGCTTTATGTCGAAATCACTACTGACAACCGCAATCGCGCCAGCGCCGAGGTGCGCAATATTCTGACCAGAGCCGGCGGCTCGCTCGGCGAATCTGGTAGCGTAGCTTGGCTTTTTGAACCGCAAGGGCTAATCACGGTTGAAGCTGGCGTCAAAGACCCGGACGAGGTCGCGCTAATCGCCATTGACGCCGGCGCTGACGACGTTGGCACTTCCGATAGTGGTGTTGAAATTAAGACCTCGCCGAGCCAGCTAGAAGACATACGTAAGGCGCTTACAAAGCATAACCTGCAAGTTGTCTCCGCTGAACGCGCGATGACACCACGGTCCACTATCATCCTGGATGAGGCGACAACTCATCAAATCATGCGCCTCATCGAGAAGCTCGAAGAACTAGACGACGTGCGCCGGGTCTATACGAACATCGAACTGACGGCCGAGCTGGTAGAAAGCTACCAGGGTTAGGGATGCCGGCTTCCGACTACCATCGGCTGATAGTTTCGTCCAAGCCCCGAACTGTTTTGGGCATTGATCCTGGCACGCGCGTACTCGGCTACGGCGTCGTTCGAGACGAGGGAGGCCGACTATCGTTGATCGCGCATGGCGCGCTCAGGACCAAAGACGGAGACTCAGTTGAACGGAAGCTGCTCGACCTATACCGGGGCATAGGCGAGGTTATCGCGCGCTATCAGCCACAGGAGGCGGTGGCTGAAGAAGTGTTCTTCAGCCACAACGTCAAGACCGCGTTGCTCCTGGGGCAGGTTCGTGGGGTCGTGTTATTGGCAGCGGCCTCGGCCGGCCTGCCGGTCTTTCAATACTCAGCCGCCGCCATCAAGCAGGCCGTAGCCGATTATGGCCGAGCCAACAAAGAGCAGATTCAGCGGGCGGTGCAGATGCTGCTCGACCTCGACCACACCCCGGAACCGGCCGACGCCGCTGACGGGTTGGCGCTTGCCATCTGCCACCTCAACTCCACTCAGCGCAGCCTCCAACCAATCGGCTGAGGCATCGAGGACCGAAGATTGATCGCAGGCGTGCGTGGCAAGGTAGTAGGACGGCAGGAAGGTTCGATCCTCCTGGAGGTAGGCGGGTTTGTGCTGAAGATCGGCGTCTCGCTTTCCACCCTTCAACGGGCCGGTGAAATCGGCGCATTAGCATACCTCCACACCTACCTGCACCTGCGTGAGGATGCGATTGCGCTCTACGGCTTTTCCAGCGAGGACGAGATCAAGGCATTTCTCGACCTAATCAATGTGAACGGCGTCGGTCCGAAAGTGGCGCTGGCGATATTATCTCGCTTCGACGCCCCCCAGTTGCGGCGGGTTATCGCTGAAGGCGACCCGAACAACCTGTTGGCGGTATCAGGGGTCGGAAAGAAGCTGGCCAGTCGCATTGTGCTGGAGTTGCGTGGCAAGCTGGAGATTCCGCCGGTAAAAAGCGATGAACCGGTTGACAGTCTGGTCGTTGACGCGCTGGTCAGCCTTGGATACCGGCGCGATGAGGCCATCCAAGCCGCCGCCTCCATTCCTAAAGATGTGACGCTCGAACCCGAAGATCGGATCGTTCGCGCGCTGCGCTACTTCCAGAGCGGTTGAAGGACGGCTACGACGGCCGGCCACCTTGGCAGCACCGCCACCGCTGCAATGCTCGCGGCGAATATCCACTCAATCCAGATAAGACGTAGCTTGTTCGCCAGGTAAAACGGCACCGCTACCAGCAGGCCAAAGCCAGCCAGATATTGGCGGCGACGCAGCTTGTGATGGATGATTGAGTAGAGGCTCTCAATGTCAGTCCGGCTTGGTATTGCTTGGATCGCAACCGAGATTGCCAGCCACAGAGCAACTATCGTCTGGACCAATGTCGCAGAGCCAGCGTCCAGCGCGGAAGGGCCGGCCCTTCCCCATACATCGGCCAATAGCCTGAAAAGAGCGTAGGCTATGGAAGTGTTTACCAAGAAAGGACCAAGCACGATGAGGATATGCTGGCGGACGTGGCTCGGCACCGTGTGAACTATGTAACCGGCTGGGTTGCCGAAGCTGAAAAAGACGGCCTCGTGGACCCGGCTGCCGGCCATTCTACAAAAGAAGTAGTGAGCGAATTCGTGGATCACGACGCCCGGCAGACCGAGCAGCCGGAACAACACCAGCCCTGGATTGATGGTCGCCTCAGATGAGTAGGAGGCGCCTCGCGCCGGCAAACTTGACGCCACTGGCCGGGACCGCCCGGATTTTTTGGGTGCTGACTTTTTGCTGGTTGCTTCTAGCTTGCGCTCAGGGCCCAACGCTTGCACCCTCTCCCGCTTCATCTGCTGATGGCCATTCGCCATATCTGTCCCAACCGGCGCCGGCTACCACATCGGTAATCACCCCATCACCCACAACCGCAATAGTTTCGGCCCCGCCCACCGCTATACCATTGTCGCCAACCCAGAACGAAACGCCGACCGTCATCAAGGCTTTACCGACATCTACTGCCAAGACTCTGTTGGTCACCGTCACCAACACGCCAGCGATTATCATTTATACCGCAACGCCAGTCCCAAGTCAGCTTCTAGTATCCCCATCCAGCCACTCTATCCGCGAATCGGTCTATGCGCTGGCGGAACAGATCGGCCCACGTCCGGCCGGCAGCGCCGCCGAGAAAGAAGCGGCGACCTATCTGCAACGCCGGCTAGAAGGATTCGGCTACTTGGTTAGCCAACAGGAGTTCTCTTTTCCTCGCTTCGTGGACAATGGCTCGCAAGCAACCTATCTACCGGACAACGAGGTTATCGTAGGCAATGCGTTGACCTATTCTGTATCAGGCATTGTATCCGGTGAAGTGAGGTTTGTCGGTATTGGTCGTGAGAGCGAGATAGTTGGCGTGGACCTGAGAGGGCGAATAGCCTTGTTTCAGCGCGGAGAACTTCGTTTCAGCGATAAGGTAGAGCGAGCCGTTCGAGCCGGCGCTATCGGCGTCATCATCTACAACAATCGCTCTGGCCGCTTACTGGGTGTCCTGCGCGAACCTAGCACTGTGCCGGTCTTGGGCATCAGCCAGGAAGATGGGGAGAGGCTGGTCCAGGTCCTCAAGAGCGGGTCAGTCAGCTTGCGGCTAAGCGTCTCGACGGAGACCCAGACCCACACCTCTCAGAACGTGATTGCTCGGCCGGCTGACCTGGCCGCCGATTATGTCCTAGTAGGAGGTCACTATGATTCAGTCTCAATCGGGCCTGGCGCAAACGATAACGCCTCTGGGTCGGCAGCGGTAGTCGAGCTAGCCCGCGTCATCAGTTCGCGGCCGGCGCTGCGACGTTCGGTCGCGTTTGCCCTGTTTGGCGCTGAAGAGCTAGGGCTGATCGGTTCGACTTATATGGCAAGCAATCTACCCTTCGACCGGCCGCCGGTCGCGATGCTGAACTTTGACATGGTCGGAGTCGGGACAGGATTGTCAATCGGCCCTGGCTCGGAAGCTGGCCGACCGCTGTCTGATATCGCCCTGCGGAAGGCGCTGGCGTTGGGCGCGCCGGCCTCGCGATTCGATCCAGGGCGTGGCAGCGATCACGCGCCGTTCGCTGATCTAGGTCTGCCGACGGTGATGTTCTATTGGCAACCCGATGAAAACCACCACACGCCAGCCGACCAGGCGGAACAGGTTGATCCTGAGAAGGCGTTGCTGACAGTCCGCGTGGCCCTTGACACCATTATAGAGCTATTAGCTTTCAGTGGTCAGCGTTCGGCTAGCATTCAACCATCAGCCTTCAGAGTCCGAACCGACGCGGAGCGTCTAATCTCACTCACCGCTTAATCCAGCCTGTGGCGCTAAAGGCTGATTACTGATAGCTGACGGCTGAGCGCTTCTCAAGCTGGCTTTTGGGCAATGTGTAGCGCCACCGATCCCAGCGCGAAAGAGCGCCAGCGGACGTTAACCAAGCCGGCCTCCTGTACGGCATGAGCAAGCTGGCCGGCGGTCAGAAAGCGCCGGGCGGAGGCCGGCAGGTAGCGGTAGGCGCCAGCGTCGCCGGTGACCAGCCGGCCCAGTAGTGGTATCACCATATCGCCCCAGCACTCGACCAGCGGCGAGTACAAGTCCCGCTCGCGCTTGACCAGTTCGAGTGACGCCAGCTTGCCGCCTGGTTTCAAAACCCGTCGTATCTCCGCCAGGCCGGCCGCCAGGTCGGCCAGGTTTCTCAGCATGAATGCCTGCGCCACGCAGTCAAACGTCTCATCGCCAAATGGCAGCGCCAGCGCATCGGCGCTGGTCAGATGGATCAACCCTCCGTAGGCAGAAGGCCGGATTTTCTCTCGGCCGTATCTCAACATGTCAATGGAGAAATCGGCCGCAATCACGGTCCTAGCCTTGCTGTGGCCGGCGATGGCCAGAGCCAGATCACCGGTGCCGGCGCCTAGGTCCAGCGCCAGGCCGCCGGCCGGAACATCGGCCGCCAATGCCGCGATCCGACGCCAGCGTTGGTCCAGGCCGAACGACATTACTCGGTTCATCAGATCGTAGCGTCCGGCGATCCGCGAGAACATCCCCCGGATGTAGGTTGAATGTGTATCTGCTAGACCTACCCCTCGGCCCAGGTGATGATCGTAAACGGAGCGATCGGTTGACGCCGGCTTATCAGTAGCCATAAGATCACCGCAGATTCAACGATGTTTCATCAGTAGGTGAGAATGAAAAAGTTATTCACCGTAATCGTGGAACGCGACCCCGAAAGCAGATGGCTAGTTGGAGAGGTAGTTGAGCTACCCGGCTGTTACACTCAGGCCCCAGACTTAGCGACCTTAGAGGTAAATATACAGGAAGCGATAATAGCCTACCTGAAGACCTCTGTGCCTGATGAACCCTTACCCGACTTTGTTGGAGCCTGGCGAGTCGAGGTAACTGCTTGACTCGGTTGCGCCTAGTCACTTATCGAGAGTTGAGCAAAGTCGCTGAAGCGGTGGGATTTCACAGGGTTCGTCGTGAGGGGTAGCCACAGCACTTTGCGAAATGCTGAAGGACGCATTGTAGTAATCCCTGACCACGGGCTCAGGTCATCGTCCGTCCACTGTTGCGGAAGATTCTACGTGACATGGCCGTTAGCGTGGAGGTCTACCATGATCTCCTTGAGCAGGTAAAATGACCAGTATAGACAAGGAAATCGAGCGCATAGAGCAAGGTGACGCTTGGGACGAAGCTGATGAAGTCGTTGCTGTCGAGGTCAAGCAACCACTGGACAAAGTAATACCGGTACGGCTATCAGCAGAGATATGGGAAGAGCTAAGGAGAGAGGCTCGAGATCTGGGCATAGGTCCTACCACTCTGGCTCGCGTCTGGATAATGGAACGATTGCGTCAACGAGCGAGGGTAGAAGTTTAGCCCCGGCCCAGGTAA